>JAGPGB010000162.1 GCA_018056215.1 Bacteroidales bacterium
TTACAGAAAATAGAAAATTTTCTAAAATTTTCACTACATTATTAGCAATGGGAATACTACTAACACTATTAATTGCTTTACTTAATTCAGCATTTGAGACAATAAATTTCATATTTTAAAATTTTGATTCCAAAATTACATTAAAAATTTATATTGGTAAAAAAATATTTAATAAAATATTCTCAATATTTCGTAAATTGTAGTTTAATGATAATTTGTAATTGTAGCAAAGTAATGTCTTTTTTTAATATGATATAATTAAACAAGAACAAAGAATTTAATTTATAAAATTAGTAAATATCCTTAATAAATTTGATATTATTAAAAGGAAATTAAAATTAAAAAGATTTTTTGTTAAGTTACATAATCTAATTACTTTCGCATAAATTTAATTTTTAAAACGAAAAATTTTTGAAATATGAAAAGAATTTTTGTACTATTTTTTTTAATATTATTATTTTTCACTGCTAAAAGTCAAAATTCAGATAGATGGAGCTTTGGTTCAGATTTAAAAAGAACCTTTAATTTAGGAGGAGAATTGGGTCTGACGATAGGCTCAAATACTAGTATTATGGTGTCTGCAAGAGGATCATATAATTTTAATAATTTTATAGCTTTGGGTATAAATCCATTTTATTGGTTTGTACAATCTAATTATTATTATCCAGCTACAAGCATACATATGACAGGGATGAGAGTGTTTTTAGATTTTTCAATTATTAAAATGTTATATTTACACTGTGAATTTGAAGAGCTGCTTTATAAAGCTCCAGCATTAGATTATCCATATAATAAAATTTGGTATACTTCTGAAAATTTATTGGTAGGTCCTGGCACTAGGCAACCAATTACAAATAGTTTATATGCTTATATAGAAGTGCTATGGAATCTTAATGAAAATATGAACTCTATCTATTATAGTCCTATTATTAGAGCAGGTGCTATTTATGTCTTTCCACAAACACTTAAAAAGCAAAAGTCAGATCTGGAGGAGTAAAAAGCCATTATCTTTTAACCATTTTTGAGCCTTTTTATATTCTGGATATAAACTTTCTACTTGTTGCCAAAATTTTCGAGAATGATTATCAACCTTGAGATGAATGAATTCGTGAATAATTACATAATCTAAAACTTCTATAGGAGCCATTATTAGTCGCCAATTAATATTTATATTACCATTATATGAACAAGATCCCCAGCGTGTTTTTGCATTACTAATTTTTATTTTAGAGTATTTAAAATTATATTTATCAGCATAATATTCAGCTCTAGTTTTGATTATTTTAGCAGCTTCATTTTTATACCAAATTGCAAAAATTTCTTTAGCATTTGCTAAACAATATTTTGATAAATTAAAATTGTCATTTAGAGTAAGCAAATTGTCATAATCATCTACAATTTTTAAAGGGTAATATTTGCCTAAATAGAGTAATTTTTCCCCTTCAGTGAAAGTTAATTTGTTTTTATTTCTTTCAATTATTTCTGATTGTTTAGCGTTTATCCACTGTTGATGTTTTAAGACAATATCGTTTATTTCTTTTTGGCTAAGTCTGATGGGAGCTCTCACTATTAGTTTACCATCATTTTTTATTTGGATAGAGACAGTTTTTCTTTTAGAACGAACGATTTCATCAATTTTTATATTTTTCACAAAAAATTTTTTTACAAAATTAAAAATAATAAATAAAAAAAGTGGCAACCTAAAGGCTGCCACTTTCATAGTTATTAAACAAACAAACAACTATTTAGTATTATCTTCTTCGTTATTATTTAGTTGCTCTTTAATATCATCAAAGATTCCTAAATCTGCTAAAGTAGTGTGAGTAGATGAACTTTCTGATTGTGTAGATTTAGTTTTTTTAGTTTTAGAAGGTCTAGGGTTTTCCCATGTTCTAGTATGAGAAACAGTGATTTTTTTAGCATCTTTATTAAACTCAGTAATCATGAAATCTAGAATTTCATCAACATTTGCTTTAGATTTATCTTCTTTAATTAATTGACTAGCAGGAGCATATGCTTCCATACCATATGGTAATTCAACGACTGCACCTTTATCTTTACGCAGTTCTATAATTCTACCTTGATGTATTGAATCAGGAGTAAAAATAGATTCATAAATTTCCCATGGATTTTCATCAATTTGTTTATGACCTAAGCTTAATCTACGATTATCAGTATCTATTTCTAAAACCACGACTTCTAATTCATCACCTATTTTACAAAATTCTGATGGATGTTTGATTTTTCTTGTCCATGATAGATCGCTAATATGAATTAAGCCATCTACACCTTCTTCTAATTCTACAAAAACACCAAAAGTAGTGAAATTACGTACTATAGCTTTATGTTTAGAGCCTACTGGATATCTTTCTTGAATATCTACCCAAGGATCAGGTAAAAGTTGTTTGATACCAAGAGACATTTTTCGTTCTTCTCTATCGATAGATAAGATAATAGCTTCGACAGTATCACCTACTTTAAGGAAATCTTGTGCAGAACGTAGATGCTGAGACCACGACATTTCAGATACATGTATTAAACCTTCTACACCTGGTATAATTTCTACGAAAGCACCATAATCAGCTATAGCTACTACTTTGCCACTAACTTTGTCACCAGCTTTGAGATTAGGATCTAATAAATCCCAAGGATGAGGAGTTAATTGTTTCAAACCAAGAGAGATACGTTTTTTATGCTCGTCGAAATCTAAAATTACTACATTTAATTTTTGTCCGAGTTGTACAATTTCTTCAGGATGATTTATTCTGCCCCAGCTAAGATCTGTTATATGTATTAAACCATCTATACCGCCTAAATCGATAAATACACCATAAGAAGTAATATTTTTGACTTCACCTTCTAAAACTTGACCTTTTTCTAATTTAGAAATGATTTCAGATTTTTGAGCTTCGATTTCTTCTTCTATTATAGCTTTATGAGAGACTACGACATTTTTAAATTCTTGATTAATTTTTACAATTTTGAAATCCATTGTAGTACCTACAAAAGCATCATAATCTTTAATAGGTTTAACGTCTATCTGACTACCAGGCAAGAAACATTCTATGCCATATAGATCTACGATGAGACCACCTTTAGTTCTAGATTTTATATAGCCTTGTACAATGGCATTAGTTTCGTATAATTCATTTATCTTGTTCCATGCTGAAAGTATTCTAGCTTTTTTATGAGATAAGATTAACTGTCCAGTGCCATCATCTTGGCTCTCTACGTAGACTTCAATTTTATCACCTACCTTCAAATCTGGATTGTAACGCACCTCATTGAGAGGAATAACACCATCTGATTTGTAATTTATATTTACAAATACTTCTCTCTCTCCAAATCCAATAACTGTACCTTCGATAATTTCCTTATCTTGTAGTACATTCATTGTCTTAGTGTATTTCTCTTCTAATTTTTGTCTATCGTCATCACGATAGTCCTTTGTTTCCCTGATTAAAGCATCCCAATCGAAATCTTCAGAAGATTTTGTTTTTACATTTACTTCCTTTGTTTCATTAGTAACTTCATTTTCTTGGGAATTAATTTCCTCACTTTCATTAGTGATTTCTGTTGTTTGTTCAACCTTGTTTAAATTTTCTTCTGGTTGATAATT
>JAGPGB010000163.1 GCA_018056215.1 Bacteroidales bacterium
TAATAAAACTAGCCATTCATAGTGAGGAGAAATTCTTCGTTGTTTTGAGTATATCGCATTCTCTCTTGAATAAAAAGCATGGCTTCTTGTGTAGTCATATCAGCTAAATGATTTCTTAAAATCCAGACTCGCTGTAGAATATCTTTAGGGACTAAAAGGTCATCTCGTCTAGTACTAGATGCCACAATGTCAATAGCAGGGAAAATACGTTTATTAGATAATTTGCGGTCTAGTTGTAGCTCCATATTACCAGTACCTTTGAATTCTTCAAAAATAACTTCGTCCATTTTAGAGCCTGTATCTGTCAGTGCAGTAGCTATTATAGTTAAAGATCCACCATTTTCTATTTGACGTGCAGCACCAAAAAAACGTTTTGGTTTTTGTAAAGCATTAGATTCTACACCACCAGATAATATTTTGCCGCTAGGAGGTGCCATTGTATTGTGAGCACGAGCTAGTCGAGTAATAGAATCTAAAAGAATAACAACATCATGGCCACATTCGACCATACGTTTCGCTTTTTCTAAAACTAATTGGGATATTTTCACTTGTTTTTCAGCTGGTTCATCAAAAGTAGAAGCTATCACCTCTGCTCTAACACTTCTTATCATATCAGTTACTTCTTCTGGTCTTTCATCTATAAGTAAAATTATTAGGTACACTTCTGGATGATTATAAGCAATAGCATTAGCTATTTCTTTTAAGATCATAGTTTTACCAGTTTTGGGTTGAGACACTATCAAACCTCGTTGTCCTTTACCTATAGGGCAAAATAAATCGATTATTCGACTTGTTAAAGTTTCTTGTGGATGACCAGTAAGATTGAATTTTTTATATGGAAATAAAGGTGTCATATAATCAAAAGGCACTCTATCTTTGACAATCTGTGGATCTAATCCATTAACTTTCAATACTTTAACTAGTGGAAAATATTTTTCCTTTTCTCTTGGAGGCCTTATAGTGCCTTCAATAGTATCACCTACTTTTAATCCCAATGTTCTTATCAAAGTATTACTAACATAGACGTCATCTGGTGAATTATAATAATTAAAATCTGAACTTCTTAAAAAACCATAACCTTCAGCTAAAACATCTAATACTCCTTGTACTTCTATAATACCATCATTTTCCCAAGAATAAATTTTAGTAGATTTTGGGCTTTTCTCTTCAATATTTGATTCTTCCTCTTGTTGAAGGATTTCAGTATTTATTTTTTCATCTTCTTTAATATTATCTACTGGCTCCACTTGTTGTTCTGTATCAATAATCCCCTCATCGTCTATAGCAGATATTTCTATAGTTTCAGTATCAATTATTTTAGGTTGTTCATTATTATGAATTTTCTTTTCTTTTTTACTATGATGATGTTGGTAATTATTATCATCTTTTTTATCTATATTTTTTGTTTTTTCATTTAAGATATTTTGTTGCTGAGGTTTGGTTTCATCCTTAGAAACATTAGAATTATCAGTACTTTCATTATTGCTTTTTATCACTTTTTCTGAATTATTTTCAGTTTTATTAGATGTGGCCACCATTACTTTTTTATTGGTTGTAATCCTTTTTCTAGGTGATTTGTTTTGTGTGTCTGACATATTTTCTGAGTTCTGTGCAACATTATTATCTGAATTTTCATCAGTTTCCTCAGAATTATTATCTGTGTTGTCTATGAGTTTTTTTATTTCATCTTCATTATACAAAGGATGCTTTAAAATTATAGGAATAAGCTGATCTTTTTTATACCTTCGAGGATTACTTATTTTTAAATATTTGGCAATAATAAGTAATTGATTGATTTTCAAATCATTTAGATTCATATGTTTGTGATTAATTAACAAATTCAAAAAAATATTTAATAAAAATACACTATATAAAGCAGTTATTAAAATTTATTAAAGAGATTAATATTTTTTGGATTTACTTATTTATAAAAAATAAGTATTTAAAAATTTCTAATGCAAAATTAAATATAATATTTAAAATAGCAAAATTTAAAATTAAATGCCTGCCAAAGAAAATATAAAAGATTAGTTTTTTATTTACAGATAATAATTAATTTTGTAAAAAAGATGAAACGATCAAATCTTTTTATTTGGATAGGAATCAGCCTTACTATAGGTATTATCCTAGGTTGGCTGCTAAATAATAGACAACCAAAAATTAATTTTTCCACTAATGAAGGTAAAATTTATGAAATTATAAAATACTTAGAAGAGAACTATGTAGATTCTGTTAGTTATAAACAATTAGAAGATTTATCAATAGAGCAATTACTTTTATCATTAGACCCACACTCTACTTATTTAACAAAAGAAGATCTAATAGCTAGTACAGATCCTTTATTGGGAGAATTCGAAGGCATAGGCATACAATTTAGAATGGTTAAAGATACAGTTAGAATAATATACGTAATACCATATGGGCCAGCATATATTAAAGGCATAAAAGCAGGAGATAAAATTATAGAAGTTAATGACAAACCTATTGCTGGTCAAAAGATTAAAGATATAGAAATTGTAAAAATGCTCAAGGGACCTCAAGGAACAAAAGTAAAACTAGGAATAAAACGTGAAGGCCATGATGAGATACTACATTACGTACTAACAAGAGATGTGATACCAATATTCACAGTAGATGCTGCATTTTTAATAAATCCTCAAACTGGTTACATCCGAATAAATAGTTTCTCATCAAATACAGCTGAAGAATTTAAATCAGCATTAAAAAATCTTAAAAATCAATACCAAATAAAAAATTTAATTATCGATCTACGAGATAACGGAGGAGGAGTTTTAGAAAGCGCAGTAGAAGTAGCAAATATTTTTTTACCTAAAGGAGCATTAATAGTTTACATTGAGGGGAAACATAGACCAAGAAAAGATTATTATGCATGGGGAGATACATTAGGGAATGAACTAAACGTGGCTGTCTTAGTAAATCAATTTACAGCATCTGCATCTGAAATAATTGCTGGTGCATTACAAGATAATGATAGAGCAACTATTATAGGTAGGCGAACTTTTGGTAAAGGTTTAGTGCAAGAACAAATGATGCTAAAAGACTCTACAGCCCTTAGAATAACAGTAGCTAGATATTACACACCATCAGGCAGATGCCTTCAACGTCCATACAATGAAGGTTATGAAAAATATTTTTTAGACTACTATGAATCTATTTTAGACACTACAAGCTTACATTCATTGATAAAAAATATAGATACAGTAAAATATTACACAGTAAACGGTAGGGTAGTTTATGGTAATGGCGGTATAATGCCAGATACGATCATAATAAAAGATTATGATATACCAATACTATCATATTCCAAAATATTAGCTTCACAAACATTTTATGATAAATTAGCTGACTTTGTTCAAAATAATAGGCAAAAATTATTAAAACTTTATCCAAATGAAGACGATTTCGCTAAACAATTTAAAATATCAGATGAACAAATGAAGATAATCCTTGGCGATAGTTATTATTACATAGGCAAACAATACAAAAGCACATTTGCGACAATAATAACAAGTTATATTGCAAGGGAACTATATTCACCAGCAGCATATATAAAAGTCAGCTATCCCATAGATAAATGCATACA
>JAGPGB010000164.1 GCA_018056215.1 Bacteroidales bacterium
GCAAAACTGTATGATTTAGATTTGTCAAGTTTAAGTAGTGGTAGGTCATCACCATTTATGCTACTAGCACCATCACCCGTATTTTACTCCGGAGATTTCAAAGGATTATTTATAAGCACTGCTGACAAACTATCAAATTATGTAGAAAAAAAATTTATTAATAATGAAAAAGTAAAAAATTTCAATATATTACCACTAGTTATAGATAGCGATATTCAATTTTTGATAGATGATAAAACATTAAAAATAAATGTAGAGCTTATATATAATGATCATAAAACACTTATCAGTATAGCAGATTTAATAGATTATTTCCAATTTATACAAGATAAACATTTATCTCTACTTAATAATTCATGGTTATTAATTTATAAAATTTATCTTTTTTCATTACAACTAATTATTAAAAAATTATATTTACCTAAAATTTCAAAACATAGTAATGATCAGTATATACTGCAATATATACCTGCGATTATAGAAGAATCCGTTAGAAATATATTTGATGAATTAAAACAATTTTTAAGTTTAAATATTGTAAAAAAACAAATTAATTATCAGAAAGAATATTTAAAAGATCAAGAGCAAGAGTTAAATTTTTTGTGTTCTATATTTATCAATTATTTTTATGAGAAAGCATACGAAGAGAAACAATTCTCCAAAGAATGGGATAGTCAAGAGTTATATTACGGCATTAAGGAACTTTTCATTTATGGTGTATCCGATAATTTTGATTTATTCACTACTAGAGAAATACCACAGAGCATACATCAATGGTTAAGCATCTTTGATATACATACACGCAGATTTATACCATTACTAAAAATTGACCTACCAGAGCGAGAGTTTGAGATAGGCTTCAGATTATCTATACTCATCTCAGATAATGAGAAAGAGGATGCGATGTATATAGTGCTCAGAGACGTTTTAGAAAATTGGAAATATGATAATATAAAATTAGAAATACTAAAAGATCTCAGCTTAATAGCTAATTATTTACCACAAATCAATGATTTATTGTCAGATACATCTCGCACAATAGTATGGTTGCCATTTGATGATTTCCCAGAAATATTAAATAACATTATCCCATTAATCAGAATGCTAGGTGTCAAAGTTCTGCTCCCTAAAGAATTACAAGATCTTGTACATCCATATTTAGCTGCACGAGTTACAAGTTTTCCTGAACTAAGATCTGATGAGTTGCTTACAAGAGAAGCTCTTTTGAGATTCAAATGGGATGTGTGCATCGGTGATGAGCGAATAGATGCAGAAGAATTTTTTGAACTTGTTGGGAATCTGAATGGTTTTGTGAAATTAAGAGATAAATATATTTTTCTAAAAGAATCTGAAATAAAATCTCTAAAAAAGAATTATGAAGATTTACAAAAATATGGTCACTTATTAATACCAGAGGTAATAGTAGAGGGCGAGAGCTTAGGTAATCAAATACATATAGATCCAGAGATACAAGATCGTTTACAAAAAATGCTATCTGTCAAAGAAATACCTATTCCACAAACACTAAATGCTACACTAAGGCCATATCAAGTGAGAGGTTATCAGTGGTTAGTAAAAAATTCAAGATTGGGCTTAGGTAGTTTAATAGCAGATGATATGGGCTTAGGAAAAACAATACAAGTGATCACACTACTTTTGCATTATCAAGAAATAGGATTGCTCGAACAAGCTCTTGTAGTCGTCCCCACATCATTAATTTCTAATTGGGAACAAGAACTTTCTAAATTTGCACCTACATTGAAATATTATTCCTATTACGGTAATAAAAGGAAAAAAGATTTTAGTAATTATGATGTTATTATTACTTCATACGGTATCATTCGTAATGACATAGACACATTTCTAGAAATGACATGGCAATTTTTGATTCTCGACGAAGCACAAAATATCAAAACTGTATCATCAAAACAAACTAAATATATCAAACTACTAAAAGCTGATATACATATAGCTATGACTGGAACTCCTGTAGAGAATCGCTTGACAGAATATTGGAGTATTTTTGATTTTATCAATACTGGCTATCTACCACCATATTATGAATTTAGAGATGAATATGTGAAACCTATACATTACAATCATGATATGGAATGTATAGAAAGGTTTAGACGCATCACATCACCATTCATTTTGAGAAGACTAAAAACTGATAAATCTATTATTTCTGATTTACCAGAAAAGATAGAAAATAATTATTATACTAATATGACTAAAACACAGACTGCTCTCTATGAAAGTGTAGTACAAACATCATTAGCTAAATTAGAATCTTCTATAGATGACGATAATAGAGATGTATTTATTCTCAAACTAATATTAGACCTTAAACAAATATCTAATCATCCATATCAATTTCTCAAACAAGGGTCTAAACATTATTCTAAATCAGGTAAAGCAATGCTTTTACTAGATATAGTAGAAAATATTATCGAAAGTGGAGAAAAAGTTTTGATATTTACTCAATTTAAAGAAATGGGAGATTTGCTAGTAGAATTTATTAGAGATAAATTTGATCAAGAGCCATTATTTCTGCATGGTGGCTGCTCGCGAGCACAACGTGATGAAATGATTTGGAAATTTCAAAATAGTTACCCTCAAGTTTTTATTTTATCAATTAAAGCCGGTGGACAGGGCCTCAATCTAACAGCAGCTAATCATGTAATACATTATGACCTGTGGTGGAATCCTGCTGTAGAAGCTCAAGCTACTGATAGAGCTTTTAGAATTGGCCAAAAAAAGAATGTAATGGTTTATAGATTAATAAATAAAGGAACAATAGAGGAAAAAATTGATATATTGATAAACAATAAAAAAGAATTAGCTAACCTAACAGTAAATATTGGTGAGAATTGGATAGGAAACTTAAGTAATAATGAACTTAAAGAATTATTGAGATTGGAAGAATGATATGTGGTGACGAGGAGACGGGGAGATTTGGAGAAGAGATGACTGACAACTAATAACTTACAACCTACAACTAATAACTGACTATGACTTTTGACAATGAAAATAATAATGAACAACAAAAGTTTAGCTAAACGCCTAAACTCTTTAACTTATCAACTCATAAACTTTTCCACTTTTGCATATTATATAAGATTTACTGCTATTTATCAAAGTAACTCATTTTTAAACTTATACTTATCTATTATTTATTTTGTATTTTTGTAATGAATATCAAGAGTGTTATATTTTAAAATATGGAAGATTTTATTAAATATATTAGAAATAGCATAGCAGTGAAAGAAGCTATCTTGACAGATGAAAATTTTTTAGAAAATTTTGAAAAATTAGTCAATAAATCTGTAAATTGCATTAATAATGGTGGTAAAATCTTTTTTTGTGGCAATGGAGGTAGTGCAGCAGATGCTCAACATATAGCTGCAGAGCTTACAGGTAAATTTTTGCAAGATAGACAACCTATAGCTGCTATAGCGTTAGGAACAAATTTTTCATATACAACAGCTGTAGCTAACGACTATTCCTATGACAATTTGTTTTCTCGTGAGCTCCAAGCTTTAGCAAAAGCTGACGATATATTGATCGGTATCTCTACATCTGGCAATTCTG
>JAGPGB010000165.1 GCA_018056215.1 Bacteroidales bacterium
AGTTTTTCATTTTTTATCTTCATAGCTTTAGACAGATCTGCTGCTTTCTTTAATTGTTGTTTTTTATAATTACTAAGTGGCAGAGTATCTATAGGATTGAAAACCATAGGAATTAAAGATAATTTATTTTTATTATTTTTTTCTCTAGTTATTATCAATGCTTTATAATCACTTATAGAAGCCGTTAAAATAGAGTTTTTGAAATTAGAAATTGGTTTATAATTAGCAAAATATTTATATTGCATTACAGTATCTACTAAAAGCAAAGAACTATCAATATTAGCGATAAAAAAATTATTTATTCCATTGCTATCACTTAAAAAGAGGAATTCATTTTTTGTAAAAGGTAATATTTCGTTTTCATTCACATCAGATGTATTCGTTGCACGAATTAGTATATTGGGCTTGCGATTATCATAAATAAAAATATCATATTTACCAGGATCATTACGCCAAGAGAAATAATCATATTTGTATGTTTTACGAATCAATGCCAGAGTATCATCCAGCCTATTAGATAAAAAAGCAATTTGATTTTTGTTAATATAAACAGGAGCATAATCATCAAAATAATCTTTAGTGATATTAGTAGCACTTTTGCCAGCAAAAGAAAATAAATAGATATCGCTCTGTCCTTCGTTAATAGCAGACATTACTAGATTTAGACCATCAGGAGAATAAGAAATAGAGGTAACCTTATCTACAGATTCTATTTTTATAAATTCTTTAGAATCTTCATCAATATTATAAAGCATCAGCATACGTTGTCCTTTGTTTTCGAAATAGCAAGTTAACAAAGGTGCATATGGATGAAAAGCTACTAGTGGATATGAATCATCAAAAGTCTCTTCGACCTTAGGTCCTAGCTTAAGGATTAATTTCTTTTCTTTAGGATTAGATAGTGAAACCAGATAAACCCGTTTTTGACTCATCCTATCACATACTATGGCAGCATATTGCCCATTATTACTCATGGCAACTTTATAAGGGAAATCCTTTTTAGCAATTTTCAGATTTTCGATATTTTGCCAATCGCTCAACTGTTTTATTTCATTATTATAAATTTTAGAATAATAATTGTACCAAGTGTCGATGAAATCTTTATAATTAATGCCAAGGATATACATTATGCCATCACTCACGCTGTGGCTAATGCGAGTCATATAAAGGAGGTTAGAAATCACATTCTCTCCATAAATATCAATCATATAACGCCAAATGCTATGCCCTGCAATTTTGGCTTGTTCTCCCTCTAACTGATTAAATCTTTTAAATTTTTTATCTAAAATATTAACTCTTAAAAAATCGTCCATTTCTGTACTCCATGGTTCAGCTAAATACGAGACTAATCCATCTATAAACCAAGCAGGAATGGCATCTATAGTTTGATTTTTGAAATTGGCAGCAAAAGACTCACCATATAATAATCTGACAACCATAATCTTGGCTATACCCTCTCTGACTTGCTTAAAAAGATCAGTATAACTACCATTAAAATATAAAAAAATTTTATTTCTTTGAATTATGGTCTGTCCTGCAGTATTATATAATATTTCATCATCTATTCCGATGTTACTACTTTTTAGATCAGTTAAAGAATTAAATACTAAAAATTGTATCTTTGTGTTTAAACGATAGTTTAATTTATTTTGAAAAACATCAATAATAGAATCTGCATATCTAGCGACATTTACAGCAGTAGGATAACCTTTTTGATAGAAATAAACATCAAATTGATCAAATTTCATTAAGCTCCATATCTTTTCATATCTATATTGAACGCGATTTTTACCAAAGTTTAATTGACTCCCTGTATAGAATTGAGCATTAGCAAATTGATATATCAAAATAAAAGAAAAAAACAAGAATTTTTTAATTCTATTACCCATATTAGAAATTTCATACGAATTTACAATATTTTTTTTAATTAAAAATTTAATATACTGCAAAATAAATAAAATTAGGAACCACTACAATCCTAAATTATGAACTATTAAAAACATGAAAACCATATATAATTATTTTAAAAAAAAATCTAATTTTAATACATTTAAGCTTTTCTTAATAACTTTGATTTTATTGATTAATCATCACGATTAACACAGAATATAAATTAGTGATATTTTTCATTTTATGAATTTCTTATCAAATTTTAATGAATTTTGTAAAAAATAATAAAAAATGGAAAATTTAGAAATTACTGTAGAAGAACTGCAAGATATATTAGAAAATAATAAACCAATTAAAATAATAGATATAAGGCCTCAGGAGCACAGAGATGAATGGTATATCCCTGAAAGTGAGCATTTAGACGTTTATAAGCAAATAGAAGCTGGTGAAGATGATATTTTTGATAACGTAGAGCTACCTGTAGATAAACCAATAATTTTAGTATGTATTGAAGGATTAATAAGTAAGGATGGAGCAGATATTTTACAAGAAAAAGGATATAAAGCATACTCACTAAAAGGAGGTATGAAACAATGGAATTTCGCTTATAGTACAAAATTATTAGAAAACAAAGAAAATGATTTAAAAATATTTCAAATAAGAAGAGTTGCTAAAGGATGCATATCATATCTCATTATCTCAAAGGATGAAGCAGTAGTAATAGACGCTTCACTTAGTCCAGAAGTATATATATCTCTAGCAAATAAAAATCATAGTACTATTAAATATGTCATGGATACCCACACACATGCTGATTATATTTCTCGAACCAGGGAATTGGCTAAAACTAGCAATGCCAAACATATATTTATAGATATAGCTCAGGTAGATTATGATTACATAAAAGTTAAAGACAGAGAGAATATATATTTTGGCAATTCTGTAATAAAAATAATTCATACACCAGGACATACCTTGGATAGTGTTTCATATTTATTAAATAACGAATATCTATTCACAGGTGATACGCTTTTTGTAGATGGCATAGGCAGACCAGATTTGAAAGCCAACATAGATGAAACAATATACAAAGCAGGATTATTATATGATTCATTGCAATATATACTTTCATTAGATGACAACATAAATATCTTACCGTCACATTATTCTAATTCTATAGCATTCGCTCAACCTATAATTATAAATAAAATTGGCGAAATATCTAAAAATGTGAATATTTTAAGTTTTAATAAAGATAAATTCATAGATGTGATAATGGATAACATGCCCTTACCACCCCCCAACTATAATGATATTGTAGAAATTAATAAACGGGGCAGTTATGAAGATATAGACATTGCTAGGTTGGAAGCAGGGGCGAATAGATGCGGGGTGGGGAAAAGGGTATAAAATGGATTTCTGTGTAAATTAAAGATAATATGTTGTTGATAAGATATCATTCATATAATGTTTAAAATAATATATGATATTAATATCATATTAAAATTATTATGTATATTTGTCAAAAATTCAATATTTATGAAAACTTTAGTTGATAATATTAATGAACATCTGGCTATGAGTAAGGAAGACTCTAAAGCATTCTATGATAAACTCTACGATTTCCTACTACAGAACGAAGCTGACGTAGTAGATTACCAAGGTTTGAAACTTCAAAGTAC
>JAGPGB010000166.1 GCA_018056215.1 Bacteroidales bacterium
AAGTGCAAAAAATGTGGTTATAGATTTAGAGAAACTGCCAAATCACTTGTCTATTATTCTCATAAATACTATCTTTTAATGGATTACATAAAATGCATGCTTGAAGGTAAAAGCCTTAGAGCTTGTGCTAAAGAGGTTGGCATTAGTTTACCAACAAGTTTCAAATGGAGACATAAAATTTTGGCTGCTATCCAAGGATTAGAAGGAGGAATTAACTTCTCTGGAATAACTGAAACTGATGAATTACTAATGGAATATTCTGAGAAAGGTCGTAAATTTAAAACTTTAGAAGAAAAAGAACAAGCTATGAAAACTGTTCATCCTAATGTAGCTGTATTAGTGATGACAGATAGAGAAGGTAATTTGCTTTTCAAACGCACAGGAGAAAATAAAGTTCAAAATAGTCAGATAAAGGAAGAGCTAAAGCGTAGAGTTTCAGAAAACAATTTAATATGTTTTAAACCAAACGAAGAGTTTCAGCAAGCAGTTAAAGAATCACCTAGTAAAAAAGTATTAGTGATGCATAAAACAAAAGGATTATCTATTTATAGTGTAAATGTAGCAGAGAAAAAGATTACTAATTTTTTAGTTTGGATGATGAGATTTAGAGGAGTAGCTACAAAGTATCTGCAGAACTATCTAATGTGGTTTGTAATTATGAATAAGTACTTAAAAGATAAGGTAGAATCAGACATTGGGCGACTATTAAATTTATCATCGCACGATAGATGGGCGTGGGAGCGGTATTTTAAATTAATAAAGTTGAAATATTAATATATCATATAAAGTTAAACAAAATTTTATTTTTCAATTATTTTTCCATCACTTTGAAGTTTAAAAAATTATTTTCCCCTATTATTCTATCCCTTATACCTTTATAATTTTTTTTATCTAATCTCTCCGTTTATTATTACTTTCTCTACTTTATTAGAAGCGAAATGGTAAGGAATAAAATCTAAATTTTTAACATCAGAATTTAAAATTAGAAAAGATGCTTTTTTACCTTTTTGTATGCTGCCAAGTTGATTTTCTATTTCTAATGCATGAGCAGCATTATAGGTAATGGCATTGATAGCTTCTACAGGTAATAGTTTTTGATATATTGTAGATAACGCAATAGCAAATTGTAGATTACCAGATGGGCTTGTACCTGGATTATAATCACTAGCTATTACTAATGGTAGACCAGCATCTATCATTTTTCTTGCTGGAGCGAATGGTATTTTAAGGAAAAAGGATACTTGTGGTAAAACTGTTGGCAAAGTGTCGCTAAGTAACAGGGCACTTATTTCTTCATCTTCTATACGTTCTAAATGATCAACAGATATAGCATGGTGAGATATACCTAATTGTACTCCACCATTATTGCTCATTTCACTTACATGTATCCTTGGTTTTAAACCAAATTTAACAGCTGCATTTAATATATAATCGGTTTCTTCTAAGGTGAAAAAGCCTTCATCACAAAACACATCTACATATTCTGCTAAACCTTCGTCTGCAATTAAAGGTAACATTTTAGAAATTATTAAATCAATATATTCATTTCTATTTTCTTTATATTCGATAGGTACAGCATGTGCTCCGAGAAAAGTAGATTTGATAGGAAGTTTGGTATATTCTTTCAATCTTTTAATAACTCTCAACATTTTTAATTCACTTTCTAGAGAAAGCCCATAGCCACTTTTGATTTCTAATGCCACTGTTCCATAATTTATAACTTCATAAATTCTCTTTAATGCTGCATCGAAAAGTTCCTCTTCAGAGGTTGTTTGTACTTTTTTAGCAGAGTTTAATATGCCACCACCTTTTTTAGCTATTTCTTCATAGCTATATCCTTGCAATTTCATTATGAACTCTTCCTCTCTCCATTGAGCAAAAACTAAATGAGTATGCGTATCTATAAAGCCAGGAATAACAAATTGATTTTTTACATCATATATATTATCATAATTATTATATATTTCTGCAATATTACCTAAATCATTCATATGTCCATAATCAACAATAGTGTCTCCTGCTATGGATAAATAAGCATTGTCTAATTTATCTATTCTACTCATTTCTGCCCCTTTCAGTGGTCTTTTGGGATATAAATCGCTAACACCTATTAATGAACCAATATTGATATACAAATTTTTCTTTTTCATAATTCTTACAAATTTTTACAAAATAATAAAATTTAATTTTTTACAAAAGGCTGGATAGCTCGTTTAAAAATACCTTTAGTATAAGCTATTGTCATGCCATAATTAGATACGGGTATGCCAGCATCTATAGCTGGTCTCAATCTCAGCTCCAATTGTTTACGAGTAACTACACAGCCACCACATTGTATCACCATAGCATAATCTTTGATATTTTTAATATTTTCTAAACCGCTAACTATTTTGAATTCTAATTTTTTACCAGTATATTCTGACAGCCATTTCGGAATTTTAACTCTTCCTATGTCGTCATCACAGGTTACCTCATGAGTACAACTTTCAAGGATAAGAATTTTGTCATTATCTCTTAACTTATCAATATATGGGGTGCCTTTCACATAATAATTAAATTCACCTTTTTTGCTGGCTAATAATATACTAAATGACGTTAATAAAATGTGCTCTGGGATAATTTTATTTACAAAAGAAAATACTTGACTATCGGTGATGACTAGTGAAGGTTCTGGAGATATAGTTTTGATAACTTGTTCAGCTTCATTTTCTTTACAAACTATAGCTATAGAGTCATTATCTAAAACATCTCTAATAGTTTGCACTTGAGGTAATATTAATCTGCCCTCAGGAGCTTCTGAATCTATTGGAGTTATTAAAAGAACTATACTACCAGGATTTACAATATCACCAATAATGTTTGGAGTTTTAAATGCGCTCTCAGGAATATATAATTTCAATAAATCTATTAGTGATTGTAAATCATCATTTTTAGTAGAGCAATCAATCACAGGTACATTATAGTTTTGCTCGAGTTTATTTTTTAAGTCTAAAGATAATGGTTCTAAATCAGATTTATTATGTACTATTATAAATGGTATATTGCGATTTTTAAATTCATTAATTAAATTTTTTTCTATTTCATCGAAGGTATTATATGCAATAAGTAAAATGGCAAAATCTATTAAATCTAAAGATTCTAAAGTTTTTTGTACACGTAGTTTGCCAAGTTCACCAGTATCATCTATGCCAGCAGTATCTATCATCACCACAGGGCCTATTTGAAAAATTTCAATAGCTTTTCTCACTATATCAGTAGTAGTACCGGCTATATCACTCACTATTGCTATGTCTTGTTTAGTGATTTTATTAATTAATGAACTTTTACCATAATTTCTTCTCCCATATATCCCAATATGAGGCCTCAATTCATTACCTTTTTTCATTTTTTAATTTAGCTTTTTAATTAATTGAATATTTTATAATTTTTTACAAATTTACAAAAACTAAAACAGTGTATTCTAAAAATTGATAAATATAATTTTAAAAATAAATGTAACGCAGGTAAAATACTGAATAATAGAATAAAATTTTTATGGATCTATAACGTATTAAGTG
>JAGPGB010000167.1 GCA_018056215.1 Bacteroidales bacterium
ACTAGCACTGGTTCATCTTCATCCCATTTACCTTTTACTAAAGCTAAATGTGTGAGATTATTTGTTAATTGTACAAAAGCTTTTAATTGAAAATTACCATATTCAGTAGGGAGAAATACTTCCTCTACTTCTTTTATCAAAGATTCATTTTTTAATCTATATTGTATTAATCTTTTGACACTAGTAATTTTAATATCAAATTTTTTAGATATTTCAATTAATTGTGGTAACCTAGCCATAGTACCATCATCGTTCATTATTTCTACTAAAGTAGCTACAGGCTTCAGTCCTGCTAATCTACATAGATCTATAGCTGCTTCAGTATGGCCTGCACGTTCTAAGACACCACCAGGTTTAGCTATTAAAGGGAAAATATGTCCGGGTCTACCAAAATCTTCTGCTTTAGCCTCATCTCGTGTAAGCCAAAATATAGTTCTAGCTCTATCTGCTGCTGATATACCAGTAGTATTACCCTGACCTAATAAATCAATAGAAATGGTGAAAGCAGTATTATGTGGAGCTGTATTATGTTGCACCATCAATGGTAGGTCTAATCTATCTGCTACTTCTTGAGATAGAGGGGTACATATCAAACCTCTCCCATATTTAGACATGAAATTTATTATCTCTGGAGTTACTTTTTCTGCAGCTACTATGAAGTCGCCTTCATTCTCTCTGTCCTCATCATCTACTACTATTATTAGCTTGCCTATTCTAATGTCATCTAATATCTCTGGAATATCATAAATTACTTTATCCATAAATATTTTTAATATTTTTACAAAGATACATTTATTTTTTTATAATAAACGAGTAAATGATATATGATATAGTGGAAAACATTAATAATGCTATTATGCATTATTATACAATTTTTTTTCAGATTACCTTGTAAATTTAAAAAAGTATTATTTACAAACCAAATTATATTATTTAACGATGTAACCATCTTTAATGTGTATAATTCGATCAGAAATATTAGCAAAAGACTCTTGATGAGTTACCAGTATGATAGTTAGATTTGCTTGATTATGCAATCTTTTAAAAAGATTTATGACCTCTTCTGCATTTTGGCTATCTAGGTTACCTGTTGGTTCATCAGCTAATAAAAATTTAGGATCATTTATCAATGCTCTAGCAATAGCAACGCGTTGTTGCTCACCACCTGATAACTCTTGTGGTTTGTGAGTTAGCCTGTGCTTCAGATTTAATTCAGTCAATAATCTCTCAGCTTTCACTGTAGCCTTTTCTTTACTAATACCTGCTATTAATGCGGGCAGCATTACATTTTCTATTGCAGAAAATTCAGGTAACAAATGATGAAATTGGAAGACAAAACCAATATTTTTATTGCGAAAATTACTTAATTCTTTATCATTCAATTTATAAATATCTTTATCATCATATTTCACGGTACCTTTATCAGGTTTTTCTAGAGTACCTATTAAATGCAATAAAGTAGATTTACCTGCTCCACTAGGACCTACTATTGATATGAATTCATTATCTAAAATCTCTAAATTTATATCTTTTAATACTTCTACTGGTTTAAAAGTTTTGTATACGTTTTCTAATTTGATTTTCATTATTATTACTCAAAAATTTTTAAAATTTATCTATAAAAAGTTAAATCATTTAACTTTATCACCTGGATTAGCATTATCATCAGCAAAAACAGGTAGCAATCTACCATCTTTATTTTCAGCGAAAATAACCATTCCTTCAGACTCTATTCCTCTAATTTTCTTTTTTTCTAAGTTTGCAACCACTATCACATTTTTGCCAATAATCTCATCAGGTTTTATATGCTGAGCTATACCAGATATTATTGTACGAGTTATACCACCGAAATCTATTTCTAATTTTAAAAGTTTATCTGCATCTGGAACTTTATCTACAGATAGCACTTTGCCTACACGCAAATCAATTTTGTCGAAATCTTCCCATTTTATTGCTGGTTTGAGGTCAGATAACTTATTTTGAATAATAGTTTTGTTATCATTTTGATGTAATTTATTTAATTGCTTTTCGATCATTTCATCAGTGATTTGTTCGAAAAGTATAGATGGTTCAGCGATCATATCACCAGTTTTTAATAAAGGACTACCTATGCTATCCCAATCTAATAAGTCAATATTTAAAGTTTCACGTAATTTTTTAGCAGTGAACGGCAGAAAAGGTTCGCTAAGTAAAGCTAAATTTGCTATTATTTGTAAAACATTGTAAATAATTCCTTCAGTAATATTTGGGCTAGATTTCACTAATTTCCACGGCTCTTTTTCTGTTAAATATTTATTACCAAATCTAGCAACATCCATCATAGAGTTTAGAGCATCACGAAATCTAAATTGTTCTAAATGATTACTAACCTCATCACGTTTATTAGCTATGAAAGAATAAATTCTGTCTTCATCCTCAAACAAAAAATTCTCGGGAACTTTACCATTATAATATTTATGAGTCAATACAATAGCTCTATTAACTAAATTACCATATATAGCTGCTAATTCATTATTATTATGCTGTTGAAAATTTTTCCAAGTGAAATCATTATCTTTAGTTTCAGGCATATTAGCAGTGAGCACATATCTAAGTACATCTTGTTTACCAGGAAAATCTTCTAAATATTCATTTAACCACACAGCCCAGTTACGAGAAGTAGAAATTTTTTTACCTTCTAAATTCATAAATTCATTGGCAGGTACATTATCTGGTAATATGTATGAGCCGTCCATCTTTAGCATAGTTGGGAAAATAATACAATGAAACACAATATTATCTTTACCAATGAAATGTATCAATCTAGTTTCTTGATCTTTCCAATAAACTTGCCAATCCTTGCCTTCTCTTGCAGCCCAATCAATGGTGGCAGATACATATCCTAATGGAGCCTCAAACCAAACATATAAAACTTTTCCTTGAGCTTCTGGTAAAGGAACAGGAACACCCCAATCTAAATCTCTTGTTACAGCTCTTGGTTGTAGACCATTGTCTAGCCAACTTTTACATTGGCCATAAACATTTGTTTTCCATTCTTTATGTTCTTCTAAAATCCATTGCCTCAACCAAGGTTCATATTTATCTAAACGTAGATACCAATGCATTGTCTCTTTTAATACTGGCTTACTACCAGATAATGTAGAGTGTGGATTTATAAGCTCCTGTGGACTGAGTGACGAACCACATTTCTCACATTGATCTCCATATGCTTCATCATAGCCACAATTAGGACAAGTGCCTACAATATATCTATCAGCTAAAAACTGGCCTGCTTCTTCATCGAAATATTGTAAACTTTCCTGAGTAATTAATTCACCTTTATTCAGTAAATTAAGAAAAAAATCTTGACTGAGCTTATGATGTGTTTGGCTAGATGTACGCGAATAGATGTCAAAGCTAATACCAAATTCTTCAAAAGAACTTTTTATGATATTATGATAATGATCTACAATCTGCTGAGGCGATACTCCTTCCTTTTTTGCTCTAATAGTGATGGGAACACCATGCTCATCACTACCTCCTACAAATAATACTTCTCTGCCTCTCATCCTTA
>JAGPGB010000168.1 GCA_018056215.1 Bacteroidales bacterium
CAATATTGGGAAATTAAAAATAAATATCCTGATACTATAATTTTATTCAGAGTGGGAGATTTCTATGAAACTTTTGGTGATGATGCACATATAGCATCAGAAGTATTAGGTATTGTTTTAACAAAAAGATCTAATGGTGCGGCTGCTGAGGAGGATCTTGCAGGTTTTCCCTATCATAGTTTAGATACATTTTTACCCAGATTAGTACGAGCTGGATATAGAGTAGCTATTTGTGAACAATTAGAGGATCCTAAACTTGCTAAAACTATCGTTAAAAGAGGTGTAACTGAGCTAGTAACCCCAGGTGTTGTTTTCACTGATAATGTTTTATCTCAAAAAGAGAATAATTTTTTAGCAACATGTTATTCACAAAATGATGTATATGGTCTAGCATTGCTAGATGTCTCTACTGGAGATTTTTTAGCTACTCAAGGGTCAAGTGATTTTATCAAACGTATTCTGGATTCTTATCATCCTACTGAGGTTTTACTTTCTAAAGAACAAAAAGATCAATTTATTGAGTTATTTGGTAATTATCCTGTTTTTACTTTTGAGAAATGGATATTTCAGTTTGATTTTGCACGAGATAAATTAATAGAACAGTTCGAAACTGATAATCTAAAAGGCTTCGGGATAGAAGATATGCCAATAGCACAAATATGTGCAGGTGTGGCTTTGTATTATATTACCACTACGCAGCAGAAACATCTTTCAAATTTAATAACTATTAGTCGCATTGATAATGATGATTATATGTGGCTAGATAAATTTACAATTAGTAATTTAGAATTATTAACATCTATGCACCCAGAGGGGGTTTCTCTTTTTAAGATTATGGATCAGTGTAATACACCAATGGGTTCTAGATTGCTTTCTAAATGGATTATTATGCCAATTTTAGATAAAAAAATTATTAATTGGAGATTAGATGTTGTGGATTATTTCGTGCATAACAAAGATATAATACAGCAAATACGTGAAAAACTAAAAAATATCGGTGATATAGAGAGAATGGTCGGTAGATTGGCTAGTAAAAAAATTAATCCTAGAGAATTATTACAATTAGCTAATGCTATTGAATATGCTTTTGAAATCCAAAAATTATTAAATGAAGTTCCAAATATTTTTGATAAATTAGATAAAATAGATGATAAATCTTTTAAATTAATTGATAAAATAAGAAATACTATTATTGATGAACCGGCAGTCTCTATACAAAAAGGAGATGTTATTAGAAATGCAATCAATGCAGAACTAGATGAGCTGAGAAATATTAAAAATCATAGTAAAGAATTACTAAAAGAAATTTTGCAAAGAGAAATAAAAAATACTGGTATTTCTAGCCTAAAGATCGGTTATAATAATATTTTTGGATATTATTTCGAAGTTACTAATGCCCATAAAAATAAAGTACCTACATCATGGATACGAAAGCAAACATTGACCCAAGCAGAACGATATACTACGGAAGAATTAAAAACTTATGAAGAAAAAATTTTAGGTGCTGAGGCTAGAATTCAACAATTAGAAATAGAAGAATATGATAATCTACTAAATGATCTTATTTATTTTTGTAAAGATTTATTACTTACTGGACATTTAATAGCAGAGATCGATGTTTTAACAAATTTTGCTTATTTAGCAATTTTAAATAATTATAATAGACCTATTCTGACAGATGATTACACTTTAAATATTAAACAAGGTCGCCATCCTGTAATAGAAAAAATGCTAAAAGCTGGAGAGAAATATGTACCTAATGATTTGTACTTAGATGTAGATAGTCAGCAAATAATAGTTTTGACTGGTCCAAATATGGCTGGTAAAAGTGCTTTTCTTAGACAAACAGCATTAATTGTATTAATGGCACAGATGGGGAGTTTCGTACCTGCAGATGAAGCTGTCATTAGCATAACTGATAAGTTATTTACTAGAGTGGGTGCTAGTGATAATATCTCTCTTGGAGAGTCTACTTTTATGATGGAAATGAATGAAACTGCTAGCATATTAAATAATTTATCTGAAAGAAGTTTGATTTTGCTCGATGAAATAGGTCGTGGTACTAGTACTTTTGATGGTATTTCTATAGCAATGGCTATAATAGAATATCTTCACAACCATCCTTATTATAGACCTAAGACAATTTTTGCAACTCATTATCATGAACTAAATGAAGTAGCTGATTATCTCGAAAGAGTTAAAAATTATCATTTTAGTGTAAAAGAAATTGATAAAAAAATTATTTTCCTTAGAAAGTTAGAACCAGGTGGTTCAGAACATAGCTTTGGAATACATGTAGCACGAATGGCTGGAATGCCGAAAATAATCGTTGAACGTGCAGATATGATATTAAAGCAGTTAGAAGCTGATAGAGAATCTAAAACTTGGGATGAAAAATCAACGGGTGATGCAATACAGCTGAGCTTATTCCAATTAGATGATCCTCTACTAGATGAGATTAGACAAATGATTTTATCACTAGATATAGATAAATTGACTCCATTAGATGCACTAATGCAATTAAATTTATTAAAGTCAAAGTTAAAATCTAACAAATAATTATTAAATTTTTTAAATTGTTACAAAATATGTTTTTAGAGCAGAAAAGATCAAACAAAAAAATTGGTTCAATAGAGGTAATCGTTGGCTCCATGTTTTCGGGTAAAACTGAAGAACTTATTCGTAGAATTCGTAGAGCGCAGATAGCTAATCTAAAAGTAGAAATTTATAAACCTGCTATAGATAAAAGATATGACGAGCAGCAGATAGTATCTCATAGTGCATTGAGTCTAATGTCTACTCCAGTAGATAATAGTCAAAGTATTTTACTTCTGAGCAGTGAAGCTGAAGTAGTTGGCATAGATGAAGCACAATTTTTTGATGATGAACTAGTAAATGTATGCAATACATTAGCAAATAATGGCGTTAGAGTAATAGTAGCAGGATTAGATATGGATTATAAAGGTCTCCCATTTGGTCCTATTCCTAAATTATTAGCAATAGCTGAACACATTACTAAAGTGCATGCTGTGTGTGTAAGATGTGGTGATATAGCACAATATTCTTTTCGTAAAGCAATAAATGAAAATTTGGTTTTATTAGGGGAAAAAGATTTATACGAACCCTTATGTAGAGCTTGTTATTTAGATGCTATAAATAATAAATAAAATATTAATCTATAAAAACACTTTTAGTAACAGTACTACCTTTTTTCAGTCGAATAGTAGTTTCTCCATATAGACTATCATTATCTAGAGTATCAGAACTCAATGTATCTATAGGTAAATATAATGTAGAGCTAGCAGTTACATTTAGAATGGCTTCATTTTTAAAAAAATGCTCAAAACGTCCTTTTGCATCTGCTTGACCTAAAATATTAATATCAGAATTAATCTGCCAAATTCTGATATTAGCATATGGAACTACTTGAGTAGTATCTCTTAATAATTTTACAGTGATTACTGCATTGCAACCTTCTTCTTTTTCACAAGAGGATAAAAATAATAAACCAGTAAATATCACAAGAAAAATAATTATTTTACTTTTCATAT
>JAGPGB010000169.1 GCA_018056215.1 Bacteroidales bacterium
TTAATTTTAGTCTTTTAGTAATCTTTTTTTATTATAATTTTATTTATAATTTTGCAAAAAAATTTTAATTGACAATCTATGAAAGCATATCAAGTTAAAGAGATTCGTAATGTTGCTCTTATTGGTAGTCCTAAAAGTGGCAAAACCACTTTCGTAGAAGCTATGCTTTTCGATGCTAATGTAATTAATCGTAGAGGTAGTGTAGACGAAGGTAATACCGTATCAGATTATCGTGAGATAGAAATCGAACGTGGCTATTCTGTTTATTCATCTGTATTAGCAGTAGAATATGAAAATAAAAAAATTAATGTAGTTGATACTCCTGGGTTTGATGATTTTATTGGAGAAACGCTTGCAGCACTTAAAGTATGTGATATAAACCTTAATTTTATTAATGCAGCTAATGGTATAGAAGTGGGTACAGAGATACTATGGAGACATTTAAATAGGTTAAATAAATCAGCTATTTTTGTTTTTAATCAATTGGAGCATGAAAAAGCTCAATTTCAAGAAATAGTTAATGATTTACATACCAATTTTTCTAATAAAATCATCCCATTTCAATATCCTTTACATGTAGGACCTGATTTTAAAGAAGTTGTGGATGTATTATCTGAAAAATTAATTGTTTTCACTGATAATAATGGTAATTATTCTGAAAAAGATTTACCTGCGTCTGAAAAAGATAAAGTAGATAATCTAAAAAATCAAATTATAGAGTTAATAGCTGAAAGTGATGAAAGTCTGATGGAAAAATATTTCGAAAATGGAACCTTAGATTATGAAGATATTCAAAATCATTTAAAAAAGGCTATCATTTCTAGAAGTGTATTCCCGATTTTTTGTGCTAGTGCTAAACTGAACTATGGTGTTAAAAATATTATGAATTTTTTAGCTCATTTCGCACCAGCTCCTGATGAATTACCTTATGAAAAAGCTAAAAGTGGTAGAGAGTTATCTTTTAATCCTAATGATCCATTAGTAGCTTTTGTTTTTAAAACAACTATTGAGCCACATCTCGGTGAGCTTAGTTTTATTAAACTTTATTCTGGTACTATCTCTGAAGGTATGGACGTAATAAATGCTATTAATGGCCAGAAAGAAAGAATTAATCAACTTTTAGTAGTAAATGGTAAAAATAGAGAAAAAGTATCTCAAGCAGTTGCAGGTGATATTGTTGCTACGGTAAAACTAAAATATACTTCTACTAATGACACTTTAACTTCTACTAAAAATACTAATGATATTGTAGAACCTATTGAATATCCAGAACCTAAATTTAGAGTTGCTATTAAAGCAAAAAATAATTCAGATGATGAAAAATTAGGAGCTATTTTACAGGAGTTACATCGTATGGACCCTACTCTTTTAGTAGAATATTCTAAAGAATTGAAACAAATTATTTTAAGTACTCAAGGAGAGATGCATGCTTTAGCTGCTAAGTGGCAAATAGAAACTGTTGAGAAAATTCCTATTGATTTTCTAGATACTAAAATACCTTATAGAGAAACTATTACTAAAGCTGCAAAAGCTTCTTATAGACACAAAAAACAATCTGGTGGTGCTGGACAATTTGGTGAAGTTTATCTGATGATAGAGCCTTATCGTGAAGGAATGTCTTTTAATGTTGAGTTCCCAGTTCGTGGTACAGAAGAATACGACTTACCTTGGGGTGGAAAGCTTATTTTTAATAATTGTATAGTTGGTGGTGCAATAGATGCTAGATTTATGCCTGCTATATTAAAAGGTATAATGGAAAAAATGGAAGAAGGTCCACTCACAGGTAGCTATGCTCGAGATATTGTCGTTTATGTATATGATGGCAAGATGCATCCCGTAGATAGTAATGAAATTTCTTTTAAAATCGCAGGACGTAATGCTTTCAAAGAAGCTTTCAAAAATGCAGGTCCTAAAATTTTAGAACCTATTTATGAAATCGAAGTTTTAGTACCTTCAGATAGAATGGGCGATGTGATGACAGATCTTCAAAATAGACGCGGTATCATTTTAGGAATGGAAGCCGAAGGTAATTATCAAAAAATCAAAGCTAGAGTTCCTTTAGCTGAATTAAATCGCTATTCTACTACACTTAGCTCACTTACTTCTGGTAAAGCTACTTTCACTATGAAATTTATCGAATATCAGCAGGTACCAGCTAATGTACAAGAAACTTTATTAAAGGCTTACGAAGAGCAATCTAAAGATGAAGAATAATTTCTTTATTTTATTATAAATGCCTAAACATATATGGATAATTAATGAATATGCAGGTAGTCCATATTATGGAATGGAATTTAGACATTACTATCTAGCAAGAGAATTAACTAAACTTGGTTATAAAGTTACTATTATTAGTTCTTCTTATTCTCATTTATTTAAAAATTTTCCTAAACCAGGTAAAGAAAATATTGATGGTATAGATTATTTGTGGCTTAAAACTTTAAACTATGGAAATGCTCATTCTAAAAAGCGAGTATTAAAGTGGTTTATATTTAGTTTTAAACTTTTTGAACTTCCTTTTAAATTAACTAAACCTGATGTCATAATTGTTTCTCCTATGGCTACAACATCTGTTTACCCAGCTTGGCTATTAGCTAAATATTATAAAGCTAAATTTATTTTTGAAGTTAAAGATATATGGCCTCAAACTTTAGTAGAAATCGGCGGTTATAGTCATAAACATATTTTTATTAAATTTTTGAAAAAATTAGAAATTTTTGCTCTTAAAAAATCAGATCTTATTATTTCTAATCTTATTAATTATCAACAATATCTCGTTGATAATAATATAAATAAACAATCATATTGGATAAGTAATGGGATAGACTTGGATGAACTGCAACAAATAGAACCATTAGACGATAAAATTAAAACACAAATTCCTAATAACAAATTTATCATTGGATATACTGGTACTATAGGGGCAGCCAATGCTATTGATACGTTCCTAGAAGCCCACAAATATATTGATAATGATAATATTATTTTTGTAATTGTCGGTGATGGACAAGAAAAACCAAAACTAATTAATTATTATAAAAATGATAAAATAATTTTTCTAGACTCAATACCTAAAAAGCAGATACAATCTTTATTACGATTGTTTGATGTTTGCTATATAGGTTGGAGAAATATCGATATCTATAAATATGGCATTTCTGCTAATAAAATTTTTGATTATATGTATAGTGGCAAACCAATTTTGCACTCTTACAATGGAGAAAATGATTTAGTAAAAATCGCTAATTGTGGCATCACTGTCCCAGCTGAAGATCCTAAAGCTATTGCTCGCGGAATTATAGAATTATATAATATGAGTGCTGAATTACGAAATAAACTTGGTAATAATGGCAAAAATTATGTAATTAATAATTTTAGTTATCAAAAATTAGCAAATGAGTTAGTAAATATTATTTCAAAATAATGCTCTAATTATTAGAACTATTTTGCTCTTTCTAAATAATATTTAGCACTATCTATGATCCCCAGATTTTGAAAAGCAAAACCTATATTTTTGATTAAATTTTTATCCCCAGGTTTTAG
>JAGPGB010000170.1 GCA_018056215.1 Bacteroidales bacterium
AATTTAAAATATTTTGAGCAGCAGGGATCTCTTTTAATGGATCACCTGTTAATGACACTCTAATGGTATCGCCTATGCCATCTAAAAGTAGATTGCCAATGGCGATGGTAGATTTTATAATTCCTTGTTTATCAATGCCAGCTTCTGTAACGCCTAGATGTATAGGATACAAAAGACCTAAACTATCTAATTTATTAGTTAAAAGTCTATTTGCTTTAATAGTTTCATAAACAGAACTAGTTTTGATACTAATCACTAAATTATTGAAATTCAATTTATTAAAAATCAATGCACTTTCTATTGCAGACTCTATAGCAGCTTCTATATTATTACCATATTTATCAATTAATCGTGGAGATAATGAGCCTTTATTAACACCTATTCTCACTGCCACATTATTATTAATTAAAATAGGAAGAAGTTTTTCTATTTCTATTTCTATAGCATTAAGTTCTTGCTGATATTGAGCAGAAGTATAGGAAATATTATTTGGAAATAAATTAACAAAATTGCCAGGATTAATGCGAATTTTATCAACATATTGAGCAGCTATCAGAGCTAATTGTGGATTGAAATGTATATCAGCAGCTATAGGTTGGTTGTAGCCTTTAGTTAATAAATTTTGTTTAATTAATTTCAGAGCTTCAGCTTCTTTGACATTCTGTGCAGTTATTCTAACTAATTTAGCATTAGCATTGAAAAGTTTAATACATTGATCTACTGTGTCATCGATGTTAGTAGTAGCAGTATTAGTCATAGATTGCACAATAATGGGATAATTGCTACCTATGAAGATATTGCCTACGGGTATTTGTAGAGTTTTTCTACGCATTTTAGTTCCAGCTTTTCTTTTTATTTTTAGGTAAAATAAACATAGGAGAAGATTCAGTAGAATTAGAAGGATTACAAAGCATATCTGGTGTAAAGTTTTTAGGCATAGTGAAATCGCCTTTATACAAATTAATAGTAGGGTCATTATAAACCTTTTGCATAAACAGTCCCCAAATAGGTAGAGCCATGCTAGCACCTTGACCTAGTGCCATACTACGGAAATGAATTTGCATATCTTCGCCACCTACCCATACGCCAGCAGCGAGATTTGGGGTAATACCCATAAACCAGCCATCACTATTATCATCTGTAGTACCAGTTTTACCAGCAACAGGATAAGGAATTTTATAAATATATCTAATGCGACTACCAGTGCCATAATCTACGACACCTTTCATCAGAGAAATCATTTTATAAGCAGAGATTTCATCCATTACTTCTTTAGAAGCTCCATATGGGAAAGTACTAATGATATTACCAAAACGATCTTCTATTCTAGTAACGAAAATTGGCGTTTGAGAAACTCCCGAATTAGCAAAAGTAGATAAAGCACTAATCAATTCTAATAATTTAAGCTCTGCTGTGCCCAAACAAATAGAAGGTACTGGAGGAATAGTATCTGTTATTCCCATAGATTTTACTAATTCCACTACTGCAGCAGGAGAAGTTTTTTCTTTTATTAAAAAAGCGGATACCCAATTGATAGATAGAGCTAGAGCTTTAGAAAGTTCTATCATTGTTCCCTCATCCACATTACCAGAATTTTTAGGTGTCCATTGAGAGCCATCAGGCATATCAAAAGTTACTGGTATAAGGGGTATTTTAGTACAAGGAGTCAATGTAGGATCATTGATAAAGGCGGAGGCATATACAAAAGGTTTAAAGGTAGAGCCTACTTGTCTTTTGCCAATAGCTGCATTATCATATTTGAAAAAGCTAAATGCTGGACCACCGACATAAGCTCTCACATAGCCAGTTTGGGGTTCTATCGCTACGAAGCTAGCTCTTAAGAAATATTTATGATAAATAATTGAATCATAAGGTGTCATGATAGTATCTTTAGCACCATTCCAGCTAAAAACTCGCATTTCAGTAGGTTTATGAAAAGCTTCTTCTATTTCTTTATCACTAAATCCATTTTTTTTCATATTAATATATCTATCAGTACGTTTGATAGCCATATCCATTAGATCTTTAACTTCTTGTTCAGATTTTGCACCTATAAAAGGAGCATATTTATTACGTTTAGCTTCTTTGAAAAAACTTGGTTGTAGATCTTTGCTCAGATGCTCGCGTACAGCCTCCTCAGCATATCTTTGCATTCTACTATCAATAGTTGTGTAGATGCGTAGTCCATCATTATACAGATTATAAGAGCTGCCATCTGGTTTTTTATTTTTATTACACCATCCATACAATGGATCATTATCCCATCGTTCTTTAGCTTTTTTATAATCAGCTTTATTTTTATACTTTTTAGGGTCAGGTTCTTTAGCAGTCATATATTGCCTCAAATATTCACGGAAATATGGTGCTAAATCATCAGTAGAAGAGGTAATGCTTTTCTCTGGTTTAGGAATATCTTTTTCTTTTATATTATTAAATTCTTCCTCAGTGATATAATCATTCTTTAGCATTTGCTTGAGAACCACATTACGTCTTTGCTTGGCATTTTCTGGGTTTAGAATAGGGTTAAATTTAGTAGTAGCTTTTAGCATACCAATCAAGATAGCAGATTCGTCTAATGACAGGTCTATGGGATCTTTGCCAAAATAATATAATGATGCAGATTTGATACCATATAATTGATAACCAAAGGGCACAGTATTTAGATACATTGCTATTATTTCATCTTTGGAATAATTTTTTTCTAATTTTATAGCTGTCATCCATTCTCTAAATTTGATTCCTACTAGCTTGATTTTATTAATGTCATCGGGACGTTTAAATAAATTTTTTGCTAGTTGTTGAGTTATGGTACTACCACCGCCACTACCTTTTTGCTGACCAATAATAGTTTTGAAAAATACCCTTGCTAATCCTTTGAAATCAATTCCACTATGTTTATAAAATCTTTTATCTTCGGTAGCTATTAATGCTTTCACTACATAAGGACTTATTTCATTAAAGCTGACCCATGATCTATTCTCTTCGTAATAATATTTACCTATGACATTATTATCTACACTGATGAGCTCGCTAGAGAACTTGTCTAGGGGATTTTCTAATTGCTCAAATGTAGGGATAGGTCCTAATAAACCAAAATATACACTAGTAAAAAATAAAATTAAAAACCCTAAAATGCTGAAAAAGATTATCCAAAGTGTTTTAAGAAATTTCTTAAATTTTTCGTCCTTTGTTTTAAATATCGAAAAAAAATTATCTTTCATTATTTTTAATTTTTTCAAATTTGAATCCTAACTCTACCACTCCTGGTAATATGCTATCACGCATGCCATGAGTTACTAATAATGTATAATTGCCAGTGTTAGAAAATACATAATTTCTCTTAATTAAAAAGTCATAAATATAGTTTTTATTACTTTTTTTACCCATAGATTTACCATTTTCATCATTTAAAATTAATAATAAAGTATCTTGAACAATATTACCACTGGGAGGTATATTCTGTACGAATAAATAAATATTAGTATATGGATATTGCTGAGTAGTTCTCAATATTAGATGTAAATTATATAAATT
>JAGPGB010000171.1 GCA_018056215.1 Bacteroidales bacterium
ATACCCGAATTAAGATTAGCTACATCTATTCTATTAGTATTTGGAGTAATAGAATAGCTAGCCATATTTTGACCTAAAATATTAATTATATTTAAACTAGCATTGTTTTGTAATCCTTTAATAAAAAGATTTTTAGAATTAGCATCATAATTTATTGTAAGATCATTAGTTTCATCTGAGTTAATACCTGAATATACTGTAACATCATTAGCACTACGAGGTAAAATTTTCCACTGGCTAAATGAATAATGTATTAAACCAGTAACTACATAGTGTGTATTAATAGTAGGAGTGAATGCATAAATATCATCATCTACATATAGATTATTACCACTTTGAGTTATTTGCCACATACCATATGAATCTGGTAAAGCTATACATTGTACATCTTCTAATTTACATAAAACACCTTCATATGCTTCTCCTGCATCTGCAATGTTTATAATTTCTGGTGCAGGTAAAGTTGCATTACCAAAATTTTCTAGTACATTTACACTAGTTAATTCGGTTAGGTTGTAATATTCAGAAACTGAAGCTGATATTAGGATGCTATCTCCCAAAGTTGGTAAAATTGTATTATTATAAACATAAACTCCATTCCATGCACCTTTACCATTTTGTAACCAAAAACCTTGAGTGCTGACAGCAGTTACAACACCACGAGTTTTTATAGTTTGTCCATTGTATGGACTGTCTCCAGATGGGTCTGTAGTATATTGAATATCATGTATAGTCACTTCTTGAATATCTGTAACCACAGATATAGTTACATTATCTACTATCAAGTTTTCCATTGATGGATCTGTACTTCTTACTGACAAAATAAAAGAAGCATCAGCACTTGTAGTATCTGCTATTATAGTTTGTGAATATAATTCCCATGAATTACTGTTAATAGAAATGTATGGGAGATATGTCATATAAGATGCAGCAGCAGCAGTACGTTTAATGTTTGTTCTAATATCACCTTTGCCTTTAGCATAAAATTCTATTTTATAAGCTGTACCACTCTCTATTGCTACTGGAGTAGTAGTGAATCTTTTATGAGTTGTTGTTCTACTAATAATTTGACAAGAGTTATTTCCAGCATATGGACTAGAAGTGTATTTAACTACACTATCTACACCGATATTAGTACCACTGCCACCCCATCCATCAGGAAATGAACCATCTGTCCATGTTTCGAAATCAGACTGGAAAACTACCTGACCAAACATTGTCAGACCAGTCATTAAGGCTAAAATTGTAATAATTAATTTTTTCATATAATTTGGTTTTTGTGTTCTTTTCGCAAAATTAATAAAAATTTTTAAATTTTACAAAATAAAATGATTATTATTAATTTTTTTTATTTGAATAAAAATATTTTAAATAAATTTGTAAAAACTATTTGCTTTATGACTAATGAAAAATTAATAGACATTGCCACTCAAGTGAGAAGAGATATTATTAGAATGACCAATATGGCTAAGTCTGGACATCCTGGTGGTTCATTGGGTTGTGCAGATTTTCTCACTCTTCTATATTTCGAAATTATGGATTTAGATCCTGAAAATTTCACTTTAGAAGGGCATAACGAAGATATATTCATATTATCTAATGGACATATCAGTCCAGCATTTTATTCTGTTTTGGCACGTAGAGGATATTTCCAAATTGATGAATTAGCTACTTTTAGACGTATCAATAGCAGACTGCAAGGACATCCTACACCTTCTGAGCATTTGCCTGGTGTACGTTTCGCAGCTGGTTCATTAGGTCAAGGGTTGTCTATAGCTATAGGCTGTGCTAAAGCTAAAAAGCTTGATAATGACAAAAAAATTATATATTCTTTACATGGTGATGGAGAGCTACAAGAAGGACAAATATGGGAAGCTGCACTCTTCGCTGGTTCTAAAAAAATAGATAATCTCATTTCTACAATTGATTATAATGGGCAGCAAATAGATGGACCTGTAGACGAAGTAAATTCTCTTGGTAATCTACGTGCCAAATGGGAAGCTTTTGGTTGGTTCGTTTTAGAAATGAATGGACATGATTTTTCTGATATGAGGCACACTATCAATATTGCTAAAGATAATTTAGGTAAAGGTTATCCAATTATGATCCTTATGCACACTATTATGGGAAAAGGTGTATCTTTTATGGAAAATGATCATAAATGGCATGGTACACCTCCTAATGACGAACAAGCTGCTGAGGCATTGAAATATTTAAAATCTTCGCTAAATGATTTTTAAAAAATTTATTTTTTTATTATCTGTTTGTCTTGCATGTGTTTCATCTTTTGGACAATCTCAGCCACCAAAAAGTGAAAACTCCACTAGAATATTAATAATCTTTGATGCTAGTAATAGCATGTATGGACACTGGCAGAGTGATACTAAAATAAATATAGCTAAGCGTTTATTAAATAATATTTTGGATAGTATCTCTACAATCGAAAATTTACAATTAGCTTTACGAGTTTTTGGTGATTTGAAAGATTTCCCTCCGCAAGATTGTAATGATACTAGATTAGTAGTACCCTTCTCTGAAGGTAATGCTAAGAAAATTGCTCATTTTATTAAATATTTGACACCTCGCGGCACTACTCCTATAGCTAATACTTTAGCTGCTGCTGGTAATGATTTCCCTCCTTGTGATAAATGTAGGAATATTATAATATTAATAACTGATGGCATAGAGGAGTGCAATGGCGATCCGTGTGCTGTTTCTCAGGATTTACAAAAAAAAGGTATTGTGCTTAAACCATTTATTATCGGCATAGGTCAAAATTTTGCTAAAGAATTTGAATGTGTAGGAGATTACTATGATGGTAGCACAGAAGAGCAATTTCAGAAAGCCCTAAAAATTGTCATTTCTTATGCATTAAATTCTACTTCTTGTCAAGTAAATTTATTAGACCAAGCTGGTAATCCTACCGAGACTAATATTCCAATGACTTTTTATAATAGGATGAATAATAAAATTATTTATCAATTTGTGCATACACTTAATAATAAAGGTGTACCAGATACTTTATTAATAGATCCTTTGATAAAATATAGAATTCAAATACATACTATTCCTCCAGTTTATATTGATTCTCTAGGTCTCACTCCAGGTAAACATACTATCGTATCTGCATCTACTCCACAAGGAGAATTACTTGTTAAATTTCCCGCTTCCAATATAGAGAAATCTGCTTTACCTGTAATTGTTAGAAAAAATAATGAAAATGCTACTTTAAATGTTCAATACACAAATAAAAAAGAAAAATATCTTGTTGGAAAATATGATCTAGAAATATTGACATTACCCAGATTGTATATAGATAATGTGGATGTAAAACAAAGTTACACTACCACAGTAGAAATACCTGCTCCTGGTAATGTGGTCATTTACCTGCCAGCTAATGGATATGGTAGCATATTTCAAAGAAAAAAAGATAAAGATTTAGAACTAGTAATTAATTTAAAAACTGAGGAAACTATGCAAACTATACAATTGCAACCAGGAGATTATACTATC
>JAGPGB010000172.1 GCA_018056215.1 Bacteroidales bacterium
ATATACGTTTATAATGATTATACACAGCAACAGATAAAACTTTTTTTGCATAATCTTGTCCAATAATATATTGATCAAGAAAATCGTAAATTTCAGAAGGTTTTTTTAATTTTAACTTATGAGTTTTTTTAGTCTTTGTCCCTTGCTGGTCAATTTGTTTTTTAGCTTCTTCAATACAAATATTACAAATATTAGCATTGAAACCACGTAGCATTAGATCTACTTCATTAGCATTTCGCCCACAAAAGGAGCATTTAATATTTTCATAATCTTTTGTAGTCATAATAATAAAAATTAATTATTAAATAAAAATATACAAATATAGTATAAAAATTAGAAAAGTTTAAATAGATTACAAATAATTAAAGAAGAAAATTATTTTGTTCTACTAAGTACTTCATCTATCATACCATATTCTTTAGCTTCATCAGAACGCATCCAAAAATCTCTATCACCATCACGCTCTACTTTATCAAAAGGTTGTCCAGTATGTAGGGAGATAATCTGATACAATTCATCTTTAAGTTTTTTGATTTCTTTTGCAATAATTTCAATATCAGTAGCTTGTCCTTCAGCACCACCCATAGGTTGATGTATCATAATTCTACTATGTGGTAGAGCAGAACGTTTACCTTTAGTGCCTGCACAAAGGAGTACAGCACCCATAGAGGCAGCTATACCAGTGCAAATAGTTGCTATATCTGGTGCTACATATTGCATTGTATCATATATTCCTAATCCAGCATAAACTTCACCTCCAGGAGTATTCATATATAGAAAAACATCTTTTTGTGGATCTGTAGATTCTAAAAATAATAATTGAGCAGTAACAATATTAGCTACATAATCATCTATGGGCACACCTAGGAATATTATCCTATCCATCATTAATCTACTAAAAACGTCCATCTGAGCAACGTTTAACTGACGCTCTTCTATAATTGTAGGAGAAATATATCCATTAGAAGCCATAATATAATCATCTAGAGTTTGACTACTAATGCCTCTATGCTTGGTAGCATAACTATAAAATTCATCTTTCCTTGACATAATTTTTAATTTTTCTTTAATCTATTTTACAAATTTACAAAAAATATTAAAATATTTTTTTGAATATGATAATTATGATAATCGATGATAGTCGTACCTAAATAAAGTTATTAAATCTTTAAACTATCTTATAGAAACACATTTCTTAGATTTTATTTTCTAATGTTTAAAGAAATAGCTTTTTTAAATTCTATTTTGTCAGCAGAAGTATTAAAAGCTGAAACATAAACAATATACCACCCAAAATCACAACGTTTATTATCATCATCTTTGCCATCCCAACTATAACAAGCTTGCGTACCCACATATTCTTGACTTAATATATGTCTGACTGGTTGGCCTACTAAATTAAAAATAGTTATACTCACATGATAACCTGGATTTTTAAAATTAAAACATATATCTAGCAAATCTTGAAAACCATCATTATCTGGTGAAAAATAAGCTGGTTCAATAGTTATCTCATCAGTATATAAATCATCAGAATATTGGCTATTTTTATAAGCTGGTGTAGCATAGCCCACACTAGACGCAGCACTATGCCAATTACTGCTTTCATTACTTGGTCTATTAGGATTCACTCGCTCTAATGACACACCATCAGTAGATAATAATAAAGGATCATGATATGTTAAATAATATTTTACCATATCAATGATAGTATCATTTGTTAATGCTAAAACTATAGTATTGGAATCTTTAGTAATATTTGGCAAACTCATATCAATGAAATTTTTAGGATTAGGAGTATAATATTGAGCCAAAACTTCTTTTTTATCTTTAGATAAAACTATATACTCTCCTGGGAAAATAGGAAATCCTGCTGGAGCAATAGACTTCTTATTATCTAAATTATAAATAGAATCTACATTTGCGAGGATACAATATTTCAAATCCAGAATTTTACTACTTCTATTATACAACTCTACAAAAGGAGTATTATTGCCTATGGGATCATGTAGTATTTCATTAATTACAATATCATATGGTTCTGGTATCTTGCCAAAAGCAAAGCGTGCAGAAGATTGCATAGGTAATTGATTGCCCACACAATCAGTTATAGAATCATTAAAATAAACTGTATAAATAGTATTACTATCTATTAGCTCATTAAAAATAATAGTAATTTTATCATAAAAAGGTTCATTCCCTTTAATTTGACTAATTGACAATAAAGGATCAAAAGTATAATTATTCACATTTAGTGCAGTAACGCTATCTAAAGGTTCAGTAAATAATATTAATAAAGTATTAGAATTTTGAATGATTGCTCTGAGGATTTCTGGCCTAATATTATCGGGATTAGTACCATAAATAGAATTAATCTGACCTGGAGTACCTCCATAAAATGAATTAGAAGCTCTCCAATTATTATCACCAGCACATGGATTACTCGGATCTATCATCTCTACACTATAACCACCTTGCGATTTTAAAGGATCTTGATACCATGTATCTTTAAAAGCAGCAAAAGAGATTACATTGTCATCAGGAGAATACAAAGTGATATCTGCACCACTATTAGAAATAGAAAATGAAGAAAAACCGTAAGTTTGACAATGTTGTGGTAAATTTTCAAAATCTTGAGTAGCATTCTGATTACACAATATTAAAAATCCATTTGGACTAATATTTACATTACCAATGATCCTCGTAGTAGTGCTAATTTTAATTTTCCAATTTTCTAAATTTATAGGAAAGGGATTTGGATTATATAATTCAATGTATTCATAAGGTGGTAAAGCTACAGGAGGATCTGGATCTGCCATTATTTCATTTATCAGCACATCATAAGCTTTTGGAAAATGAAGAGCAAAAATAATCGAAGTATCTAAAATATTACCTGCTATATCAGTTACATTGCTGATAGCGAGAGAATATATTGTGTCATCTAAAATAGGATTTGGCATCCACGATAGATGAACAATATTACTATTATTAGGGTCTTCAGTTACAGAAGTAGGATTGCCTAATCCATGATCAGCTAAATAATTATTATGATCAAAAATGCTATTATTCATAGCTTCAGAATAAGTAATAGCCAAATCAAAACTATTAATAACTTTAGCAGAAATTATACTCGGCTTAATAGTGTCTATAACGACTGGGCCAGCATAAAATTCATCAAAATAAAAATTAGTAGCATTAGATGAAGTATATTGATTAAAAATACCTAAATAATTTGATGATGTAAAAGAATTATCCATGATTTGACCTTCAAGAGAATAATTTGTATTACCTGTTTCATCAGAATATATCTTCCAAGTGCCATCATCATATCTTTTTACTTTAATTCTTAAAATATTTGTACTTTTATTTAAGTCAGCAACACTACCTACTAATAAAGGTGTATGAAGTGTTCCATCTTGCTTTACCAAAGTAATTCTATCATTCCCATTATAACCTAATGCTATATAATAGCCATTTAATGGGTTCTCAAGATTTTCA
>JAGPGB010000008.1 GCA_018056215.1 Bacteroidales bacterium
TCTTTTGTGTACCAACCTATACCTTTTAAAACACTAACGCCTCTGCCCACTTCATTTGTTATTCTATCTGCTATTTGCTGATTTTGTTTAGAAAATATCATGAACTGATAACTTTGTTTATTACCTTCCATCACTAGATCTATTACATATGATACTACTGCCATCACTACATATCCATACATTACTTTTTCTATACTATGAAAAATAAAATATGTAGATCCTATGATAATAATATCACATATTAGTATTACTCTACCCGGTGTGATATTTTTATAATAATTGATTATCAAAGCTATTATGTCTGTTCCACCACTAGCGCTACCTTGAGCAAATACTATTCCTAGTCCACCACCACATAATGTAGCTCCTATTATTGCTGCCATAAATTTATCTGTAACCAGTGGATCTTTAAATAAAAGTTGAAATACTGATAAAACGATAGCATTTATAACTATTCCTACTATAGTTTTTATTCCAAATTTAGCTCCTATTAATTTAATAGCTAAAGCTACTAATATAGCATTGCCCACCAAAACTGTTAAACCTATAGGTATTTTCATTGTAAACCATAATATACTTGCTATACCTACTAATCCTCCACCTATTATCTCTGATGGTATCAAAAAAGCATTCCATCCGATAGCATTGAGTATCAATCCTATGGTTATTAATAAATATGAACGTACTTCTTTCCAAATCATAGTGTAAATATTTTATGGCAAAATTATTGAATTTATCTAATATGATACAAAAATTGTAATTTTATTATGTTCCATATTCGCTTAGCTCTGTTATTTCAATCAATTTTATTATAAATTTTTTTATTTCAAAAAAAAATTGTACTTTTGCAAAAAAAGGTATTTATATGTTAATAGTAGAATTAAAAGAAGGCGATAGCATTGATAAAGCTTTGAAAAAACTTAAAAGAAAATTTGAAAAAACAGGTATCGCTAAACAAGTAAAAGCTAGACAATTTTATGTGAAACCTTCAGAAAAAGAAAGAGAAAAAAAAGCTAAATCTTTATATAAACAACAACGTATTACTAAAAGCTTAAATGCTTGAAATAGTTCATTAATAGTTTATAATTTCATTTTTTAATGGACTATATTAAAGATTATTTGAATTTTTTAGAGAATAATCAAAGATATTCTCCACACACTATTCATTCGTATAGCATTGATCTATATGACTTTAAAGATTTTATCCAAAATACTTTTGATATAGATTTAATAAATGTCAAACGTATTCACATAAATGATTGGATAATGTCTTTAAGTGAATCAGGTTTAAAGGCTTCTACTATAAATAGGAAAATCGTAGCTTTATCTTCATTTTATAATTTTTTGATAAATAAAAATATTATTACCAAAAATCCAGTGAATAATATTTCAAAACCTAAAATACCTAAACGTATACCTCAATATGTTAAATCTAAAGATTTGAATGCAGATATACTAGATGAAGATTTGGGAACTAATGCTGCAAGCAATTTTGAACCTATGAGAAATATTTTGATTATTGAGATGCTTTATCAAACTGGTATGCGTAGATCTGAATTGGTAAATTTAAAAAATGAAGATATAGATTTATATAGAAAAACTATTAAGGTGCTAGGCAAAAGGAATAAAGAGCGATACATCCCATTTACAGATGATTTTAAAAAGTTAATCCTTGATTATATAAACATAAAAAATGATTTTTTTGCAAATAAGCAAATTGATGATAGCTTTTTTGTATTAAAGAATGGGAAAAAGTTATATGATAAATTTGTTTATAGAGTTGTAAATAGTTATTTGAGTGATATAAATTATATTTCTCAAAAAAGTCCTCATATACTTAGACATACTTTTGCCACACACTTACTGCAACAAGGAGCAGATTTAAATGCTATCAAAGAATTATTAGGACATAGCAGCTTAGCATCTACGCAAATATATGCTCATAGTTCTATTGAGCATATTAAAGAAGTTTATTCAAAGGCTCATCCGAGGTCATAAATTAATATTAAATAAAGATACAATATTTTAAAAAAAGGAGGTTTTATGAAAGTGAATATTAATCCTATCCATTTCAAAACAGATAAGAAATTGGATGAATATATTAATGAAAAAATTACAAAACTATCAAAATTTCATCAAGAAATCATTAGCAGTGATGTAATTTTAAAATTAGAAAATACACCTACGCCAGAGAATAAAATTGTAGAAATAAAATTAGTTATTTCTGGCAACGACCTTTTCGCAACGAAAAAAGCTAAAACATTCGAAGAAGCTACAGATTTAGCTGTAGAAGCTTTGCGTAGACAAATAGAAAAAACCAAAGAAAAATAATATATTAAAAAATTTTTTAATAAAAATTTTTTTAATTGAAAAATAATATATAATTTTGCAAACTAAAATTTTAGGTTGTTTTTTATAATAATATATGATAAAAAGCCGATGTAGCTCAGCTGGTAGAGCAGCTGATTTGTAATCAGCTGGTCGGGGGTTCGAGTCCCTCTATCGGCTCAGTAAATGGGGAGGTACCAGAGCGGTCAAATGGGGCAGACTGTAAATCTGTTGGCTAAGCCTTCGGAGGTTCGAATCCTTCCCTCCCCACTTTTGCGGAAGTAGCTCATCTGGTAGAGCGAAAGCCTTCCAAGCTTTAGGCAGCGGGTTCGAGCCCCGTCTTCCGCTTTTTAGATATTTATGCCTTTGTAGCTCAGTGGTAGAGCACTTCCTTGGTAAGGAAGGGGTCGCGAGTTCAACTCTCGCCGAAGGCTTTAATTAACCAATAAAAAATAAAAACATGGCAAAAGAAAAATTTGAACGTAAAAAACCTCATGTCAATGTCGGTACAATAGGACATATAGACCATGGTAAAACAACATTAACAGCTGCTATTACTCAAATACTAGCTGAAAAAGGTTATGCTCAAGCTAAAAGCTTTTTTGATATTGATAATGCTCCCGAGGAGAAAGAACGTGGTATTACTATCAATACTTCTCATATTGAATATGAAACAGAAAAACGTCACTATGCTCATATAGACTGTCCAGGTCACGCTGACTATATTAAAAATATGGTAACTGGTGCTGCTCAAATGGATGGTGCTATCCTTGTAGTAGCTGCTACTGATGGTCCTATGCCTCAAACACGTGAACATATCTTATTAGCTCACCAAGTAGGTGTCCCTGCTATAGTCGTTTTCATGAATAAAGTTGACCTAGTAGATGACCCAGAGCTTCTCGACTTAGTAGAAATGGATATTCGTGATTTACTGAATTTCTATGGCTATGATGGAGATAATGCTCCTGTAATTCGTGGTTCTGCTTTAGGTGCTCTTAATCATGAGCCACAATGGGTAGAAAAAGTTCTCGAATTAATGGACGCTGCGGATAATTATATCCCTCTTCCTGTTAGAGATGTTGAAAAAGACTTTTTAATGCCTGTAGAAGATATTTTCTCTATCACAGGTCGTGGTACTGTAGCTACAGGTCGTATAGAACAAGGAGTTATTAATTCTGGTGATCCAGTCGAAATAGTTGGACTTAGAGAAGACAAACTAAAAAGTGTTGTTACTGGTGTAGAAATGTTCCGTAAAATATTAGACCGTGGCGAAGCTGGAGATAATGTAGGACTACTTCTGAGAGGTATAGACAAAGACGAAATTAAACGTGGTATGGTTGTTGCTAAACCAGGCAGTATTCATCCACATAAAAAATTTAAAGCTGAGGTTTATATTCTTAAAAAAGAAGAAGGTGGCCGTCATACTCCTTTTAAAAACCACTATCGTCCACAATTCTATTTCCGCACTACAGATGTAACTGGTGAAATTAATTTACCTGATGGTGTAGAAATGGTTTTACCTGGTGATAATATTACTATTCAAGTAGATCTGATCTATCCTATCGCAATGAATAAAGGATTAAAATTCGCTATACGTGAAGGTGGTAGAACTGTAGGTGCAGGTCAAGTAACTGAAATTTTAGATTAATTTTTAGTTAGTTTCCATAATTGCGGGTGTAGCTCAATTGGTAGAGTAGTGGTCTCCAAAACCATTGGTTGGGAGTTCGAGCCTTCCCGCCCGCGTTGATTAATTTTTTAGTATGAAAAAAATTTTAAAACAATTAAAAGAGATTAGAGATGAATTTTTACATAAAGTTACATGGCCATCTTGGGATGAGTTAGTAGAAAGTTCTATCGTAGTGGCTGTAGCTTCAGTAATTATAGCTATTGTTATTTTAGTTATGGATCTTGCTAGTCAGGGTTTAGTTAGTTTTATTTATTAAAAAATTATTAATTTATAATAATGATGCCCGAGAAAGATGATAATCTCCATAAATGGTATGTAATTAGAACAGTTACAGGACAAGAAAAAAAAGTTAAAGAACTTTTAGAAATAGAAATTGATAAAAATAATCTACGTAGTTATATACCTAGAGTATTAGTACCAGTTGAGAAAGTATATCAAATACGTAATGGCAAAAGAATTACAAAAGATAAAAATTACTTTCCTGGATATGTTTTGATAGAAGCTATATTAGATGCTGAGATTATCAATACAATTAAGAATATTCCTAGTGTTTTGGGATTCCTTGGAGATAAAGATAATCCAACTCCTATGAGACCTTCAGAAGTACGTAGGATACTTAGTAAAGTAGATGAGTTAAATGATAAAGGTGAAGAAATAGAACTGTCGTTTTTAGTTGGGGAAAATGTACGTATCATCGATGGTCCTTTTAGTTCATTCATCGGTACAGTAGAAGAAATTAATGAAGAAAAGAAAAAAATAAAAGTTGGTGTTAAGATTTTTGGACGTAAAACTTTATTGGAATTAAGTTATATGCAAGTAGAAAAAGAATCGTAAATAAATAAAATAATGGCAAAAGAAGTAGTAGGAATTATTAAATTACAAATTAAGGGAGGTGCAGCTAATCCAGCTCCACCGATTGGACCTGCCCTTGGATCTAAGGGTTTAAATATTACTGAGTTTTGTAAGCAATTCAATGCTCGTACTCAAAATCAAGCTGGTAAATTATTACCTGTTATTATAACAGTATATGCTAATAAAAGCTTTGATTTTGTTGTAAAAACTCCTCCAGTCGTGGTTCAACTAATGGAAGCTGCTAAAATCCAAAAAGGTTCTGCTGAACCTAATAGAGTTAAAGTAGGAAAGGTTTCCTGGGATCAAATTAAACAAATTGCCCAAGATAAAATGGTAGATTTAAATTGTTTCACAATAGAATCTGCTATGAAAACTATTGCTGGTACAGCTAATAGCATGGGTATAACTGTTACAGGTAATGCTCCTTTCTAATTATTCATTTTAAAATTAAAGAACCATGGCTAAAATACCTAAAAAAAGAAAAGCCGTCCTGGCTAAATATGATAAAAACGCACTCTATAACCTAGCTGATGCTATGAAGATCGTCAAAGAAATTACTTACACTAATTTCGATGCTTCCGTCGATCTAGATATAGTATTAGGTGTAGATCCTCGCAAATCTAACCAAATGGTTAGAGGTACTGTGATGCTTCCTCACGGTACAGGAAAAAAAGTTCGAGTTTTAGTACTATGTGGACCTGATAAAGAAAATGAAGCTAAAGATGCCGGTGCAGACTATGTAGGCCTCGAAGAGTATATTGATAAAATCAAATCTGGTTGGACAGATGTAGATGTTATTATTTGTACTCCCGATGTTATGCCTAAAATCGGCCCTTTAGGTAAAATTCTTGGACCACGTGGACTCATGCCTAATCCTAAAACTGGCACTGTTACTATGGATGTGGGCAAAGCTGTTACTGCTGCTAAAAGTGGTAAGGTGGATTTCAAAGTTGATAAGTATGGTATTATTCATTCTCCTGTTGGCAAAGTATCCTTCGATCCAGAAAAATTGGTTGAAAATGCTAAAGAATTAATTAGTACTGTTATGAAATTGAAACCTCCCGCTGCTAAAGGTACTTATATTAAAAAAATTACTGCTTCCAGTACTATGAGTCCTAGTGTAAAAATCGATCCTAAATCTATTGTTTAACTCTTAATGTTATGAAAAGAGAAAAAAAGCAAATTTTATTAGATGAATTAATAGAGCTAGTAAATAATTATGATTATATCTATGTAGTAGATATTAGCGGTCTGAATTCTGTAGATACATTTCTTCTGAGATCTAGATGTTTTAAAGAAAATATTAAACTGCAAGTTGTCAAAAATACTTTATTGCATAAAGCAATGCTTAGTAGTAATAAAGATTATTCTGAAATGTACCCTATTCTTAACGGACCTACTGCTATTATGTATGGTCCTACACCTAATAATGCACCTGCTAAATTAATTAAAAAATTTAGAGAAATTTCTGATAAACCTATTCTGAAAGGTGCTTTCATAGAAAGTGTAGTCTTTATTGGCGATAACCAATTAAATACTTTAGCTACTCTAAAAACTCGCGAAGAACTTATTGCAGATGTAGCATTAGCTCTTAATAATCCATTTAATAAATTATTATCATCCTTGCAAGGTCAAGGACAAAAAATTGCTGGCGTATTAAAAACTCTAGCAGAAAAAGAATAAATTTTTGTTTAACCTAAAAAAAATCATAAAATGGCAGATATTGAAGTATTAGCGGAACAGTTAGTAAACCTGACCGTAAAAGAAGTTAATGATCTTCTTACAATTTTAAAAGAAAAATATAACATTGAACCAGCTGCTGCTCCAGTAATGGTCGCTGGTGGTGTTGCTAGTGAAGGTGGTGCAGCTGCTGCTCAAGAAGAACAAACAGAATTTGATGTAATTCTAAAAGCTGCAGGCCCTCAAAAATTAGCTGTTGTTAAATTAGTTAAAGAAATGACTGGACTAGGCCTAAAAGAAGCTAAAGAATTAGTAGATACAGCTCCTAAGCCTATCAAAGAAAAAATTTCAAAAGAAGAAGCTGATGCATTGAAAAAATCTTTAGAAGAAGCAGGCGCTGAAGTTGAAATTAAGTAAAATGTCTATACTTACTCATTTTAGTATCAGTCTGAGCAATTTTTTAATTGTTCAGACTGATCTTTTGTTTATTTTTAATAAATCATTTTAATGTATTTGTTTAATCATTATTTTATAATTATAAATTTAATATAAAAAACATTTTCAGAAAAAATTAATGAAGTGCGAAAAATTTTTTCATTTATCATTAATCCAATTTTCAGTAAAAAAAATATTATTTTTTAAAAAAGAAATTAAAAAAAATCAGAGATTCTAAAAAATATGAAAGAAAGAATCAAGTTTGGTAAATCCTTACAATACGAAAGTCCAGATCTCTTAGAAGTTCAATTACAATCGTTTAAGGATTTTTTTCAATTGGAGACAACTCCCGAAAATAGAAAAAATGAAGGATTATTTAAAGTTTTTAAAGAAAATTTTCCTATTACAGATTCTCGTGGACTGTATGTTTTAGATTTCGTGGATTATTATATAGATCCACCAAGATATACCATAGAGGAATGTATGGAACGTGGCCTTACATATAGTGTACCATTTAAAGCTCGACTTTATCTATATTGTACTGATCCAGAGCATGAAGATTTCGAAGCTGTTACTCAAGATGTATATCTGGGTCCTATTCCTTACATGACTCCTAAAGGAACGTTTGTGATCAATGGTGCAGAAAGAGTAGTCGTGTCACAAATGCATCGTAGTCCTGGTGTATTTTTCGAAACTACTCGGCATCCTAATGGTGGTCTAATATATTCCGCTCGCATTATACCTCTTAAAGGAACTTGGATAGAGTTTACTACTGATATACAAGGTGTAATGTATGCTTATATAGATAGAAAGAAAAAAGTACCTATGACCACTCTACTACGTGCTATTGGCTATGAAACTGATAAAGAAATTTTAGAAATTTTCAATTTAACTGAAGAAGTTGAAGTTAATGAGAAAAATCTAAAAAATTATATAGGAAGAAAATTAGCTGCTCGTGTTGTGCGTAATTGGATTGAAGATTTTGTAGATGAAGATACTGGTGAATTAACTTCTCTTGAACGTACAGAAGTATTAATTGAACGTGAAACTATTATCGAAGAATTCCATATACCAATAATTTTAAAATCTAATGCAGAAACTATCCTTTTACATAGAGATGATATTAGTACAGAAGACTATTCTGTACTATTCAATACTCTACAAAAAGATCCTGCAAATAATCAACGAGAAGCATTAGAATATATTTATAGACAGCTACGTAATGCTGAACCACCCGACAAAGAAACTGCTTTACAAATCATTGATAAGCTTTTCTTTTCAGATAAGAAATATGATCTAGGTGAGGTCGGTCGTTTTAAAATTAATAAAAAACTAGAAAGAGATACAGTAGATATTAATCAACGAGTGCTAACTCATCAAGATATCATTGATATTATTAAATATTTAATAAATTTAATAAATAACAAAACAGATGTCGATGATATAGACCATTTAAGCAATAGACGTGTTCGCACAGTAGGTGAACAATTGTACATGCAATTTGGTGTAGGATTAGCACGTATGGCTAGAACTATTAGAGAGCGTATGAACGTGAGAGATAATGAGGTGTTTAAACCTATTGATTTAATTAATGCTAAAGCTCTATCATCAGTTATTAATACATTTTTTGGCACAAATCAATTATCTCAATTGTTAGATCAAACAAATCCACTCTCAGAGCTTACTCATAAACGTCGTATTAGTGCTTTAGGTCCTGGTGGTCTAACACGTGAACGTGCAGGTTTCGAAGTGCGTGATGTTCATTATACTCACTATGGGCGTCTCTGCCCAATAGAAACTCCTGAAGGTCCTAATATTGGATTGATTAATTCTCTCACAGTATATTCTCGTATTAATGATTTAGGTTTCATAGAAACTCCATATCGTCGAGTTATCAATGGTGTAGTGCAAATGGATGAAGAACCTATTTATTTGAGTGCTGAGGATGAGGAATTTTACTACATTGCTCCTGCTAATACATTAATAGATGAAAATGGATTAATAGTAGAAGAACAATTGATGTGCCGCTATAGTGCAGATTTCCCTGTCGTACCTCGTGAGCAAATAAACCTTATGGATGTGGCTACTAATCAAATAGCATCAGTATCTGCTTCTTTAATTCCATTTTTGGAAAATGATGATGCTAACCGTGCACTTATGGGATCAAACATGATGCGTCAAGCTGTTCCACTCCTCAATCCAGAAGTTCCTATCGTAGCTACAGGTATAGAAAGTAAAGTAGCCGAGAGCTCTCGTGTCCTTATTAATGCTGAATATGATGGCGTAGTAGAATATGTAGATGCTAAAAAAATAATAATAAAATATGACTTGGATAAAAATGCTAAACTAGCTTCTTTTGATGATGATTCTACAACTTATGAACTCACTAAATTCCTACGAACTAACCAAAATACTATAATTAATCTGATACCAATAGTCAGAAAAGGTGACAAAGTAAAAAAAGGACAAGTTCTTTGTGAAGGTTTCGCTACTAAAGATGGCGAATTAGCTCTCGGAAGAAATCTTTTAGTTGCCTTTATGCCTTGGAAAGGTTATAACTATGAAGATGCTATTGTAATGTCAGAACGTGTTTTGAAAGAAGATCTATTTACTTCGCTACATATCGAAGAATTCTCTACAGAAGTGCGTGAAACTAAAAGAGGTATAGAAGAATTAACAAATGATATACCAAATGTGAGCATAGAAGCTACTAAAGACTTGGATAATAATGGTATTATTAGAATAGGTGCTGAAGTCACTGAAGGTGATATTTTAATTGGTAAAATCACTCCTAAAGGTGAAACTGATCCTACTCCAGAAGAGAGGTTATTAAGAGCTATCTTTGGCGACAAGGCAGGTGATGTGAAAGACGCTTCTCTGAAAACTCCTCCGGGCTCTGCAGGTACTATTATTGACACTAAATTATTCTCTAGACTTTCTAAAAATAAAAAAGAAAAAGAAAAAGAAAAACATCTTATAGAAAAAGCTGATGCAGAATTCGAAAAAGAAGCAAGTGCTCTTAGAGATAAATTAATAAAAAAACTTATAACTATTACTGAAGGTACAGTTTCTAATGGTGTATTTAATAAATATAAAGTAGAATTAATAGCTAAAGGTGAAAAATTTTCTGCTAAATTATTACAACGTATAGAAAATTATTTGGATATTAGTCCTGAAAATTGGACTTCAGATAATGAAAAAAATAAACTTATAAAACAAGTACTCCATAATTATGAAATCAAGTATAAAGATATTTATGGAAAACTACAAAGACAAAAATATACTTTAAGCGTTGGAGATGACCTACCATCAGGAATAGTAAAATTAGCCAAAGTATATATAGCAAATAAACGTAAACTAAAAGTTGGAGATAAAATGGCTGGTCGTCATGGTAATAAAGGTATAGTTGCTAAAATTGTCCCAGAGGCAGATATGCCATTTTTGGCAGATGGTACTCCTGTAGATGTAGTTCTTAATCCATTAGGTGTGCCTAGCCGTATGAACTTGGGACAAATTTATGAAACAGTATTAGGTTGGGCTGGCAAAAAACTTGGCGTACATTTCGCAACACCTATTTTTGATGGAGCAACTATAGATGAAACTAATGAATATATTAGAAAAGCTGGGTTACCTGATAATGGACAAGTATATTTATATGATGGTGGCACAGGAGATCGTTTCGATCAACCTACTACAGTTGGTATTATTTATATGATGAAGCTGCATCACCTAGTAGATGATAAAATGCATGCTAGATCTATAGGTCCTTATTCACTTATTACTCAACAACCTCTTGGTGGTAAATCACACTTCGGTGGTCAACGTTTTGGTGAAATGGAAGTTTGGGCTTTAGAAGCATTTGGAGCTTCTCATATATTACGTGAAATTCTTACCGTGAAAAGTGACGATGTTACTGGTAGAGCAAAAGCTTATGAAGCTATTGTTAAAGGGAATAATTTACCTGAACCAGGTATACCTGAGTCATTTAATGTATTAGTCCACGAACTTCGTGGGTTAGGTTTAAAAATAACATTTGAAGAATAGTTTAAAAAATATGGCATTTAAAAGTGATTCAATCCCCACAAATTTTTCAAGTATAATTATCAGTATAGCATCTCCCGATGATATTCTGGCTATGTCTCATGGGGAAGTGACTAGACCAGAAACTATTAACTATCGTACTTATAAACCAGAGAGAGATGGTTTGTTTTGTGAACGTATTTTCGGTCCCGTTAAAGACTATGAGTGTGCTTGTGGTAAATATAAGCGTATTCGCTATAAAGGTATTGTTTGTGATAGATGTGGTGTAGAAGTTACTGAAAAAAAAGTTAGACGCGAACGCATGGGGCATATTCAATTGTCTGTACCTGTAGCTCATACATGGTATTTCCGTTCTAATCCCAATAAAATAGGTGCTCTTCTAGGCTTTAATACTAAACAAATAAATAATGTTGTTTATTATGAAAAATACGTAGTCATCAATCCTGGTATTATGGCTAAAGAGAACATTAATAAACTTGATTTCCTTAGCGAAGAAGAATATTTCAATATTTTAGAAAATATTCCAATAGAAAATCAGCAATTATCTGATGATAATCCTGATAAATTTATTGCTAAAATGGGTGGTGAAGCTTTGCTAGATTTATTATCAGAACTAGATCTAGATGAGCTGTCTTATCAATTGCGTGATAGAGCTAGTCGCGAAACTTCTCAACAAAGAAAATCTGATCTTTTAAAGAGATTACAAGTAGTTGAAGATTTTCGTGAAGCTCAAACACATATTAAAAATCGTCCAGAATGGATGATCCTAAAAATTTTACCAGTTATTCCTCCAGATCTTAGACCTTTAGTGCCTTTAGATGGTGGTAGGTTTGCTTCTAGTGATTTGAATGAGCTCTATCGTAGAGTTATCATCCGCAATAATAGATTAAAAAGATTAGTAGATATCAAAGCTCCTGATGTGATCCTACGTAACGAAAAACGTATGCTCCAAGAAGCTGTTGATTCTTTATTTGATAATACTCGTAAAGTAGCTGTTACAGGCTCATCACTTAATAGACCTTTAAAATCTCTAAGCGACAGTCTAAAAGGTAAACAAGGACGCTTTAGACAAAATCTTTTAGGTAAACGTGTAGATTATTCTGGACGTTCTGTAATCGTCGTAGGTCCAGAACTTAAAATGAATGAAGTGGGTTTACCAAAAGAAATGGCTGCAGAACTTTTCAAACCTTTTATTATTCGACATCTTTTAGAACGTGGCATTGTTAAAACTGTGAAATCTGCCAAAAAAGTTATTGAAAGAAAAGATCCTGTTATCTGGGAAATATTAGAAAATGTGTTGAAAGGTCATCCAGTTATGCTAAATCGTGCTCCTACATTACATAGATTGAGTATTCAAGCTTTTCAACCTAAAATGATTGAGGGTAGGGCAATACAATTGCATCCATTAGTATGTACTGCTTTTAATGCAGACTTTGATGGTGATCAAATGGCTGTGCACGTACCTCTTGGCAATGAAGCAGTAGCTGAAGCTCAAATATTAATGCTTGCCACACATAATATTTTAAATCCTGCTAATGGTGCTCCTATTGCTGTTCCTTCTCAAGATATGGTCCTTGGATTATATTATTTAACAAAAGAAAGAAAAAGTACTCCAGAGCAAATAATAAAAGGTGAAGGCAAAATTTTCTATTCTAAAGAAGAGGCTTTATTAGCTTATAATGAAGGTAAAGTAGATATGCATGCCGTAGTGAAAGTGTTGATTAACGACAAAAACGGCAAACCATCTCTTATAGAAACTACTATTGGTAGAGTAATTATGAATGAAATTGTTCCTGAAGAGGTTGGTTTTATAAATAAAGTGATTACTAAAAGTATTATTAGAGACATTATTGCTGATGTTTTAAAAGCTACAAATAATGTCGTAACTACTCAATTTCTAGATGACGTGAAACACTTAGGTTATCAAATAGCATTCAAAGGTGGATTATCTTTTAATTTGGGTGATTTAATAATACCAGAAGAAAAAGTTGATATTATCAATGAAGCTAAAGAAGAAGTAGACGAGATAATGGCAAATTATAATATGGGCTTAATTACTAATAATGAGCGCTATAATCAAGTAATAGACACATGGACACATGCTAATGCCAAATTAACTCAAATATTAATTAAACAAATAGCTAATGATAAACAAGGTTTCAATCCTGTTTATATGATGTTAGATTCAGGTGCTAGAGGTTCTAAAGAGCAGATACGTCAGCTATGTGGTATGCGTGGATTGATGGCTAAACCTCAAAAGAGTGCTACTTCTAGCTCAGAAATTATTGAAAATCCTATTATAGCAAATTTCAAAGAAGGCTTGTCAATGCTTGAATACTTTATTTCATCACACGGTGCTAGAAAAGGATTAGCAGATACTGCTCTTAAAACTGCAGACGCTGGTTATCTAACTCGTAGATTAGTTGATGTAGCACAAGATGTCATTGTTACTGAAGATGATTGCGGTACTTTACGTGGCTTAATAGTTAGTGATCTACGTAATGGTGATGAAATTGTTGAATCTTTATATGATCGTATTTTAGGTAGAGTCTCTCTGCATGATATACAAAAGCCTATTACTGGTGAAATAATTGTTCATGAAGGTGAAGAGATTACTGAGGATAAAGCCCAAGCTATAATAGATGCTGGTATCACAGAAGTAGAAATTCGCTCAGTACTCACCTGCGAATCTAGACATGGTGTATGTGCTAAATGCTATGGTAGAAATTTAGCTATAGGTAAATTAGTGAATATGGGAGAGGCTGTTGGTGTGATAGCAGCACAATCTATTGGTGAACCTGGTACTCAGCTTACATTACGTACTTTCCATATTGGTGGTGCAGTAGGTAATGTGGGTATAGAAAGTAAAATTATTGCTAAAAATGATGGAATCGTTCATTTTGATGAACTTAGATATTTAGAGTATGATAATAATGGTAATAGTAATTACTATATTGTCATGGGTCGTTCTGCTGAAGTGCATTTACTAGATCCTAATACAATGACTATTTTGCAATCTGCTAACATCCCTTATGGTTCTAAACTTTATAAGTTAGAAGGTGAGCAAGTAAAAAAAGGAGAAATTATCTGTGAATGGGATGCGTATAATTCCTTAATTATAAGTGAGGTTGCAGGTAAAGTAGTATATAATGATGTTATCGAAAACGTTACTTTTAAATATGAAATAGATGAAAATACTGGACATAAGGATAGGATAATCATTGATTCAAAACAGAGAGGTAAAATTCCTCAAATAATAATTACTTCTGCAGTAGGTGATGTTTTAAAAGTTTACGATTTACCTGATGGGGCAAATATTTTAGTGGATGATGGACAATTAATAAAAGCTGGTGATAATATAGCCAAAATACCACGTGTAGTAGGTAAAGCTAGTGATATCACAGGTGGATTGCCACGTGTACAAGAGTTATTTGAAGCTAGATCTCCAATAGATCCTGCTATTGTTGCAGAAATCGATGGTATAGTTAGCTTCGGTGCTAAACTTAAAAAGGGTAATAAAGAAGTTATTATAACTTCTAAAACTGGCGAAGAAAGACATTATTTGATTCCAGTTACTAAACAGATCCTAGCTCAAGAGGGAGATTTTGTTAAAGCTGGTACTGCACTTTCAGATGGTCCTATCTCTCCATTAGATATATTGGCTATTAAAGGTCCTACTAAAGTGCAAGAGTACCTTGTTAATGAAATTCAAGAAGTCTATCGTTTACAAGGTGTTAAAATCAATGATAAACATTTCGAAGTTATTGTTAAACAAATGATGCAAAAAGTTGAAATCGTTGATCCTGGTGATACTAGATTTTTAGAAGGTGAATTAGTAGATAGATTTATTTTTAATGATGAAAATGATAAAATCTTTAATATGAAAGTAGTAACAGACCCAGGTGATAGCGATTTACGTCCAGGTATGTTAGTTACAGCCAGACAACTAAGAGATATTAATTCTGTACTTAAACGTAGAGATATGAATTTAGTACAAGCTAGGGATGCACAGCCTGCTACTGCTAAACAGGTGCTACAGTCTATTACTAGAGCTGCTTTGCAAACACAAAGTGTATTATCTGCTGCCTCTTTCCAAGAAACAGTAAAAGTATTGACTAATGCTTCTGTGAAAGCCACTAAAGATAATTTACAAGGCCTTAAAGAAAATGTTATTGTTGGTCATCTAATACCAGCTGGTACAGGTATCCGTCAATATGATAACTTGATTGTTGGATCTATGGATGAATACGAGGCTTTAATAGAATCAAAAAAAGAATTACAAAATCAATAAATTATGAGCGAAAAAGATAAAAAAGAAAATCAAATAAATGTCTTCTTACCACCTGAGATAGCTGATGGTATTTATTCAAATTTAGCTATTATTTCACATTCTCCTGATGAATTTGTAATAGATTTTCTATCATTAGTGCCAGGAGTTTCAGATGCTAAAGTGAAAAGTAGAATTATTTGCACCCCTCAACATGCTAAAAAACTTTTAAGGGCTTTATCAGATAATATCCAACGTTATGAAAATAGTTTTGGCGAGATT
>JAGPGB010000009.1 GCA_018056215.1 Bacteroidales bacterium
ATAAACCCTTAAAAAAAATATATATGGCAGAAGAAAAAATTTATTTTGATGAAGGTGATGTAAAAGTTACTAATGCTCGTTTTTTAACCTATGGTAAAATGCATTCTATGGGTAATGTAACATCAGTAGCTAAATACATTGTAAAACCTAAAAGAACTGGTCCGATTATCTTAGGTATTATCGGATTAGTATGTTTTGCATTTCAATGGGTTCTAGCAATAATATTATTAGCTGGAGCCGTACTATGGTGGATAATGCAAAAAAACAAGTACATAATTAGCCTTGCAAGTGCTTCAGGAAGTGAAGAAGCATTAACAAGTAAAGATGAAGCTTATATAGACAGAATTGTCAATGCACTAAATGAAGCTATTGCTGAGAGAGGCTAAAAATTAACATTAAAAAAAATCTAAAAAACCTGTCGATATATTGGCAGGTTTTTTTTCTAAAAAAATAAATCATAATATATGAGTGGACAAAACTTTTTATTTTCAAAAAAATTCCCAGAAGAACAAATCAATGATATCTGGAGACAAGGAGCTTTTATAAATCGTTTAGCATATGGAGAGAATAAATGGATATTAGTATATGATAATGATAGCAAATATTTAGATCAAAAATGGAGTACTAGATTAGATTTTCCAGAAGAAGTAATAACAAATGGATGGGAAGACAATTTTGATATTAGCAATATAGGATTTGGTGAAGGAGTATGGTATGTTGTAATGTCAACAAATACAGGAATATCTGATCAAAAATGGTTAACAAAACAAGATTTTCCATCAAATGAGATTAAAGATTACTTAAAATCAGGAGATACTATTATCCATCTATCATATGAAAATGATAGATGGATAATAGTATTTGGAAAGTCAAATAATTTAGGAAAACAAATTTTTGGGTTATATAGCGAATTCCCTTCAAAAACAATAAAAGATTACTGGTCTAAAGGCTACTTTATTACATCAATATGTCCTTCAAACAATAAATGGGGTCTAGTAATGAGTCAAATTGCTCCCTATGAAAATCAATTTTATATTTTAGATTATAATTTCCCAGAAGCAGATGTTAGAGAAAAATTAAATGAAGGTTATGAAATTACAAATGTTTGCTATGGCAATGGCATGTGGTTAATATTAATGTCTATACCGATAATGATAAATACCTATCATGATAGTGATGAAGAAGGAACTTATGATCCATCAAAAGAAAATGATGAAATAGAAAATATACAACAAATAGATCCTAAAGCTCAAAGGTTATTCACTACTGGCATGGAGTATTTTAATAAAAAAAATTATTCTAAAGCAATAGAATATTTTGAAAATGCACTTAAAATAAATCCAGAATTTGCTTCTGCAATTAATGGTATAGGTGCTGCATGGTCTTGGCTTGGTGATAGTGATAAAGAATTAGAATATTACAAAAAAGCATATAGAATAGATAAAACCAATCCTACTATTTTTTCTAATTTAGTTTTTTGTTTATATGATTTAAATAAATTTGATGAACTATTAGAAATAGCTAAAAATTGTTCTCAGAAAACTATTAATAATGTTACTAATTCTTCTGTATTTTATTATTTAGGCAAAGTGTTATTAGATAATAAACTAGCTGATGAAGCAATTGATTTTTTTAATAAAGCATTAAAATTAGACCCTGACGAGGAACTATTCAAAGATTCTATCAAAGAGGCAGAAACTGTTAAAAATACTATAATACCTCAAAATACATCACAAAATAATGAAAATATTGAAGAAAAATCTTTAGATGAGTTGATGGCAGAACTCAACAAACTTGTTGGATTATCTAATATAAAAGAAGACATAAATAATTTAATGAAATATATAAAAATAGAGAAAATGCGCAGAGATAGGGGTATGAGTTCTAATCCAATATCTCTTCATGCAGTTTTTCAAGGACCTCCAGGTACAGGCAAAACAACCGTTGCTAGACTTTTGGGTAAAATATACAAATCATTAGGATTATTATCTAAAGGAAATTTAATTGAAGTAGATCGTTCTCAATTAGTAGGTGAATATATTGGGCAAACAGCTATTAAAACAAATAAAGTTATTGATAGTGCTATAGATGGTATACTTTTTATCGATGAAGCATACACATTAATGCCAGAAAATGGTGGGAATGATTTTGGCAAAGAAGCTATAGATACTTTATTAAAAAGAATGGAAGACCTAAGGGATAGAATGGTGGTTATTATTGCTGGATACCCTAATGAAATGAATAAATTAATTTTATCTAATCCTGGTTTGCAATCTAGGTTTACCAGATATTTTTCTTTTAAAGATTACACACCTGAAGAATTATTGGAAATTTTTAACAGAATTGTTCAAGTTTCTAATTTTCAAATAACTAATGAAGCTAAAGAAAAAGTAGCAAAATATTTAGATTATGTTTATAAATCGAGAACTGATACTTTTGGCAATGCTAGATTAGTGAGAAATCTTTTTGAAGAAATCGTCCAATATCAATCTGCTAGATTAGCAGAAATGGATAATATAAGCGATCAAGATCTTTGCACAATAGATATAGTGGATATTAATAATGCTATAGATGATGAATTTAAAGAAGAAATTTCAGAAAATATAGAAGATATAATGTCTGAATTAAATGAACTAATTGGATTGGATGATATTAAAAAAGATGTTGAACAACTTTTAAATTATATTAGAGTAGAAAAATTAAGATCTGATCATGGTTTAGCAACACAAAATTTAAGTTTACATGCAGTTTTTCAAGGTCCGCCAGGTACTGGTAAAACAACAGTCGCTAGATTAATAGGTCGCATATATAAATCTCTAGGTTTATTACCTAAAGGACACGTAGTAGAAGTATCTCGTAACGACCTCGTAGGTGAATATATCGGCCAAACTGGTCCTAAAACTGATAAGGTCATCGATTTAGCCATGCACGGAATACTATTTATAGATGAAGCATATTCTTTAAATCCACCTAATAGTGGCAATGATTTTGGTAAAGAAGCATTAGAAACTCTACTCAAAAGAATGGAAGATGATAGAGGTAAATTTGTGGTTATTTTAGCAGGATATCCTGATGAAATGAAAGAATTAATAGAAACTAATCCTGGTTTGAAATCAAGATTTAATAGGTATTTTAACTTCGTAGATTACAAACCCGATGAGTTAATGGACATTTTTGATGGATTTATCAAAAAAAGATCTATGACATTAGAACCTGATGCTGAGCAATTACTTATAAGCTATTTCATAGATTCTTACGAAAATAAAGATAAACATTTCGGTAATGGTAGATTTGTAAGAAATATTTTTGAAAAAATTCTTCAAACTCAAAGTGATAGAATAGCTAAATTAGATAATATAACTTCTAATGACCTTATTTTAATTACTAAAGAAGATATTCAAAATGTAGTCAATACTACAAACCCAAATAAACCTCATGAAAGAAATACATTGGGCTTTAAACCAAAAAACTGATATTTTTTATTTATCTCTTGTTTCCTTATTCTTTATTAATTTTGAAAATTAATTTTCAAGATTATGAAAGTATTTACAAAAATAAAAGAGCTACAGGAATATTTAGCAGATCAAAAACATCCAATAGGACTAGTACCTACCATGGGAGCACTACATCAGGGACATTTATCTTTGATAGAACATTCTAAAAAAGAAAATGCTACCACAGTAGTTAGTATTTTCGTAAATCCAGTGCAATTCAATGATAAAAAGGATTTTGATAAATATCCTCGTTTATTGGATGATGATCTTAACCTTTTAGAAACTTATAATTGTGATGTAGTCTTCGCCCCAAGTGTAGATGAGATGTATCCAGAGCCACCAAAAGAGAGCTATGATTTTGGTTATTTAGACAAAATCTTAGAGGGTGCATACAGACCTGGACATTTCAATGGTGTAGCTATTGTGGTTAATAGATTATTCCATATTATTAAGCCAGATAGAGCATATTTCGGTAAAAAAGATTACCAGCAATACGTAATAATTAAAGAGTTAGTAAAACAACAAAATTTACCTATAGAGATAATCGCAGTTTCAATATTGAGAGAGCCAAATGGCTTAGCTATGAGTAGTCGCAATCTTAGACTTAGTGAAAATGAATTAAAACTAGCCCCAGAAATATATAAAGCTCTTCTATTAGCCAAAAATTTGGCTTATAAAAAATCTATTAACGAAGTGAAACAAGCTGTGATAGACCATCTAAGTCAATTTCCAGATTTCAAAATAGAATATGTAGAAATCGTAAATGCTGATACTCTAAAAACCATAAATGATTGGAATGAAGGTAAATCAATTATTTTGATAGCAACGTGGCTGGGCGATGTGAGGTTGATAGATAATATGGAATTATTTTAAGAATATAATTTATATAATTAGGCGTTTAATAAATAACTAAATTATTAGTATTAATGTAATAGTAATAACGTTTTAATTATATTTTACTTTTTTGTCAACTACACAAAAAAGTAACAAAAAAAGTCTCCGCTGGGGAAATGATTTGATAAAACATACGCAATCATCCATTGGGGTTTACAAACTCGCAAGCTAAAGCTTGCTTGAGACAGTGTAAAACCTTTTGCCCTAAACGGCTTGCTTGTTTTATAGCAAATCATTTCCCAATGCGGACAGGAAGAGATAAAAATCGATATCAGCGTTTTACATTATTACAAAAAAATTTTTTAGCCAAATTTATTATCTAAACGCCTATTTAAATTCTTTTTTATAAAATCTATCTTTTCTAACTATGAAAAAAAATCATATTTTATCAACAAGGATGTTGACGGTACATCGTTTTGGTGCAAATCATTTCCCAATGCGGACAGGAAGAGATAAAAATCAATATCAGCGTTTTACATTATTACAAAAAAAATTTTTTAGCAAAATTTATTATCTAAACTTTCATATCAAAAAAAATGAAAAAAAATTTTTTTTATTTAAAAAATTTTTATAATTTTGCACGTCAAACCATAAAAAATTAAAATGGATATGAAAAATTTAGTAGTAGTAGCATTAGTTGCAGGTATGATGGTATTAGCATCATGCGGAAATGCACAGAAAAAAGCTGAACAAGCAAAATTAGACAGTGCACGTATAGCAGATAGCATTGCAAAAGTAAAAGCTGATAGCGCACGCGTAGCTGATAGTTTAGCTCAAATCGAGCAAGCAAAACAAGACAGCATTGCTCAAGCAGAAGCAGCTGCAGCTAATCAAAAACCAACAACACAAAAACCAGCAACTCAAACCCAAACTCAACAAGTAAAAGCTGGTCAAGGTAAAGGCTAAGAATTTTCTTAAAAAAAAATAAAAAAGCCACTCATTATGAGTGGCTTTTTTTTATACTTTTTCTTCAATATTTTTTATATCATTAAAAATGGAATAAATTTCTTCCAGACTTGTTGCTTCTAATAATGCGACACGATATTGTTTTATATTTATAATACCCTTAAAATAACTTTTAAAAAATTTTCTCATTTCAATAATAGCCACTTTCTCATTTTTCATTGCCGCGAGTTCATTTAGATGCTTTTGGCATATTGCTAATCGCTCATTAATACTTATTTGTTTTGGTATAGTGTTTTTTATGAAAAAATCATTACAATCTTTAAAGATCCAAGGATTGCCAATAGCAGCTCTACCTATCATCACACCATCCACACCATAGTCTTCAAATAAAAGTTTTGCTTTCTGAGGATTATCTATGTCCCCATTTGCTATAAGGGGAATAGAAAAAGAAGAATCAGATTTTAATTTTAAAAAATAATCCCAATCAGCCTCACCAGAATAAAGTTGTCTCCTAGTACGCGCATGTAAAGTGAGAGCAGCGATGCCACAATCTTGCAATTCACGTGCGATCTTATCAATAATGATTGAATTTTCATCCCATCCCAATCTGGTTTTAACTGTTACAGGTACATTTACATTTTTAACAACATTTTTAGTGATTTCTAACATTAATTCAGGATTTTTTAATAAAGCGGCTCCAGCTCCTTTAGAAACAATTTTTTTCATAGGACAACCAAAATTCAAATCTATAATATCCGCACCTGCATATTCTACCAATTTAGCTGCTTCTCCCATTATATCTGGATCATTACCAAATATTTGAACTACAAAAGGATACTCATCTTCATTTTTACTAATTTTATCAAAGCTAACCTTTACATTTCTAATGATTGCATCAGCAGAAACGAATTCAGAATATGTAAGAGTAGCTCCCATTTCTTTACAAATTTTTCTAAACACCTTATCAGTAATGCCATCCATCGGCGCTAAAATTATTGGATATTTACCAAGGTCAAACTTCCTTATTTGCATAGTTTTTTATTAATTTTGCAATAGTAAAATTAATAAAAATGAACGATATTAAAATTAATTGGAAAAGTTTTTTAACTTTTTTAGCACTATTCCTAGCAGCAGCATTATTTTTTAATCTTGCTATGTCATTTATACTTTTATCAACAAATAATTTAAATAATCCTCGCGCAATAATGCTAGCAAATACTATTGCACATTTATTTACTTTTACAGGCGTAGGAATAGCCTTCCCATTATTAAATAAATATAAAATTTACGAATTTTATCAAAATAGACCATATAAAGATTTGCTATTTTTAATATTAACATTTTTTATAGTTTTATTAATTCAGCCATCTTTATCTTTATTAACGGAAATAACTAATTTGATAAAATTACCATCAAATATTGATAATTTTCTTAGCCAATACGAAAATATGGCAAATGAATTATTGAAACAAACAATGAACGACAGTAGTATTGGCTTTTTATTATTGAATATAGTCTATGTAGCATTAGTACCAGCAGTTGGAGAAGAATTAATCTTTAGAGGAATAATACAAAAATATTTAATAAAATTAACCAAACATGCGTGGATTGGCATTATCTTAACAGGACTTATTTTTAGCTTATTCCATTTATCATGGAGTACAATTTTAGCAATTTGGTTTTTTGGGATTATTTTAGGAATAGTGTATTATACTACTGGCAATATTTGGTATTCTATGTTTATGCATTTTATAAACAATCTAATGGCAACACTCTCATATTGGTTAGCTAGTAATAATAAAATATCTTATTCATTAGAAGAAATTGATAATATTAAATTCCCACTATGGATAGAATTAATATCTCTAATATTAATGATTTTATTTATAATTTTTCTATTTAAATTTATTAAATTAAAAAGAGAAAACACAAAAGATATTTGATGAAAACAAAAATTTTTCAAACAATAAATATAGATGATGAAAAATACATTAACTCTTCGATAAAAAACTATCCATATATAGAGTTACGTTTAGATTATATCACAAAAACAAATCTTGATAATATTTTCACACAAAAAAATGATTACAATGAGATAATAACCACTATACCTATCAAAGATGCAAAAAATGAATATGCAATTATGACACTAAATAAAGCTATTAATCTGGGAAGTAATTATATAGACATAAATATAGAAAGTATAGAATACAAAGAAACTGCAACAATAATTAATAAAGCATTAACAAAAAAATGCAAAACAATTTTATCAGTCCATAAAATAAATGACATAATTAGTAATAATGAAATAGATGAACTTTTAAAAAAACAAAAAGAACACAAAATTGATCATCTTAAAATTGTGTTAAACCCAAATAATGACGAAGAATATCAATATTTTTGTAATCTATATAAAATATATAAAAATATAATATTTTTATGCATAGGTAAATATAGTATGGACTCAAGAATATTAGCAATCAAAAATGAAGTACCCTTTATTTACACATTAAGTGATGGGAGTGCAATGATGTATGATGGGCAGGTATATTACAGAGATTTGAAGAGAAGGATAGAAGAGGGGAGAGGATTAGGGTTAGATTAACATTTTTATGTTATAGTTAAAATATTTTATAATTTCAATAAAATTTATTACTTTTGTTTAAAATTTTTTAGCTATGCAAGAATTATTAGAAAACATCGATAAATACTTGGCTCTACCCAAGGATCATAAACGAGATTTCCTGGATCAGCTATATCAGTACCTCGTTAATAGCAATGCTACTGCTGTAGATTACCAACAAGTAAAGATTCAATCGTCTGCAGCTATTTGTCCAGACTGCAAAAGTGAAAACGTCATCAAAGTTGGCAGACGAAATGGCAGACAAGTTTACAAATGTAAAACTTGTGGTTATCAATTCCGTGAGACTGCTCGCACCTTTGTTTATCGTATGCGAAAATATCCATTAATGCTCGATTATATGAGATGTATGCTCGAGGGTAAAAGTCTGCGAGCATGTGCTAATGAGGTTGGCATTTGTCTGAAAACCAGCTTCGAATGGCGGCACAAAATATTAGCAGCTATTAGAGCATTAGAAGGTGGAATAAGCTTCTCTGGAATTGTGGAAGCAGATGAACTATTAATGAACTATTCAGAAAAAGGGAGAAAGTTTAAAAACAAAGAAGAATATCGTAAAGCTAAAAAGAAGAAACATCTCAAGGTAGCAGTATTGGTAGTAACAGACAGAGAAGGGAATTTACTTTTTAAACAAGTTGGAGAGAAAAAAGTGAAAAATGAACAATTGAGAGAGGAGCTCAAGAATAGATTGTCAGAAAACAATCTGATATGCGTAAAGCCAAAGAAAGAATTTAGAAAAGGAGTAAAGGGTCTACAAAGTAAAAAAGTGATAGTAAACAAAAGGCAATTAAAACGAGGGATTTATAGTGTAAAAATAGTTGAGAGCAAAATAAGTGATTTTAAGACGTGGTTGAGTAGATTTCACGGAGTAGCTACAAAGTATTTGCAGAGCTATCTAATGTGGTTTGTAATAATGAATAAGTATCTAAAAGAGTTGATAGATTCTGACATTGGTAGACTATTGAACTTGTCATCGCACGACAGATGGGCATGGGACAAGTATAGAGAAATAGTTAGTCAAAGATATGAATAACATACTTTAAACTATAACAAAAATTTGTTATACCATACCCCTTTTCGCAGTCTTTTTCTTTGTTAATGCTTTTATAAAAATTCCCTAATTTAGCTATTTAAAATTTTTATCATGTGTTTTCATAATTCATTATTTGTTGATGCTGTAAGGATAGAAAGTAGATATAATGCAAATTTTATCCCAGGTACCGATTGGCAACCTATTTATCATGTTTCTGCATTTAATTTGCCTGCTTGGCCTATTATTGCTAATGAGGCTCCCAGTGTGATCCAATTTTTTCAATGGGGATTGATTCCTTTTTTTATTAAAAATAAAAATATTGCTGATGACATTAGAGTGAAAACCTTAAATGCTAGGATAGAAACTCTTCATCAAAAAAAATCGTTTTATATTTCTGCCAAAAATAAACTTTGTTTGATACCTTCTACAGGTTTTTTTGAATGGCAACAAATTGGCAATAATAAACAGCCATGGTTTATTAGATTAGCTGATGAAGAAATCTTTTCTATCGCTGGCATATGGGACGTGTGGAATGATCCGTTTACTGGTACACAATATTATACTTTTTCTTTAATTACAAGAGAGGCTGTAGGAATAATGAAAGAAATTCATAATACTAAACAAAGAATGCCCTTTATTTTACCTAAATCTATAGAGAAAGAATGGTTGTTTGCTAATACTCCCGAAAAAAAAGAAAAATTACTCAAACAGTCCAATGATATTAAATTTAATGCTTATAAAGTTTCTCATTTAGTGGGTAAAAGAAACATAAATACTAACGTCCCAGAGGTGATTAAAAAAATAGATTGATTTATTATTTTTATATTTGTACTTTAATTTTTTTTAAAAATGTTTAATCATAATTTCTCTTTTTACAAATTTCATGGTGCGGGGAATGATTTTATCTTATCAGATATTCGAAATATGACCGATAGTTTTTTTGATACTGCTCTAATAAAGAAATTATGCGATAGACATTTAGGCATTGGCGCTGATGGAATAATATTCCTTGCTAATCCTAATAATGATTCTAGCATTTTTTCTATGATTTATTATAATTATGATGGGAGTAGAGCCACTATGTGTGGTAACGGAGCTCGCTGTATTTGTGCTTTTGCCAATTTTCTTAATCTTATCGATGTTGATAAATATTTTAATTTTGATGCTGATGATGGTGTTCATAATGCAATGATACTCGATAGATTAGAAAATAAATGGGATGTAGAAATTAGTATAAATGTTTTATCTCAAATTACTAAAATTGATGAACGTTCTTTTTTTGTAGATACTGGCGTGCCTCATCTGATTAAGTTCGTTGATAATGTAGACTCGCTTGATGTATATAATGAAGGTAAAATACTAAGATTTTCACCAGATTTCGGTGATGCTGGTGTGAATGTAAATTTTGTAGAATTGGGTGAGAAAATAAAAATCAGAACCTATGAAAGAGGTGTAGAAGGTGAAACCTTAGCTTGTGGTACTGGTATATGTGCTGCAGCTATAGTCATTAATAATTTTTTTAATAAAGCTTTCCCTATCAATATTAGTGCTCTAGGTGGTGATCTACAAGTAAATCAATTAAATGATAATGTTTTACTTTTGCGTGGCCCTGCTACTTTGGTTTTTGAAATTGAGAAATTTTATTTATAATTTTATAAAAATTTTATGAATTTACAAGGTGAAAATATTAAATTAAGAGCTCCAGAGCTTGATGATATTGATTGGATGTTTGATATCGAAAATAATGATTCTTATTGGTATCTGAGTGATGCTTTTCAACCTTTCTCTAGATGGACTATAGAAAATTTTATAAAAGGACAAACGGATATTTTTTCTGAGAAGCAGTATAGATTTGTCGCTGAGGATAGATTGCATAATAAAATTGGTATTATAGATTTGTATAATTTCGCTCCTCTACATCGTAGAGTATTTATAGGTATTTTTATTGATGAGCTATATAGAAATAAAAATTATGGTTCACAATCTATATCCATAGCAGTGAATTATTGTTTTAATATTTTACAGCTACACCAAGTGTGTGCTTTAATACCTGCTAGTAATGTGGCTAGCATCAAATTATTTGAAAAATCAAATTTCCAATTGCAATCGTCTAGAAAAGATTGGTATTTGATAAATGGCATTTTTGTTGATGAATTATTTTATAATAAATTTAATGAATATGAGATTGGTTAAAATACTTGTAGTTTTGATTATTTTAGTATCTAGTGCTTTTTACTTTACATTCTATTTGCCTAATGTGAAAATACCTAATAACGCTCCAGAAACCACAATTTATATTTATCCTAATACAGACACTGATGATTTTATTGAAATATTAAAAAATGAACACATTCTTAAATTCCCTTGTACTTTTCAGTTAGCTACACATTTTAGATATTTTGTTGCTAAACCGGGTAGATATGTGCTTAAAAAAGGTATGAATAACAATGATTTGATTAATAAAATAAGAATTGGAGACCAAGATCCGATAACTTTAACTTTTAATAATGTAAGAACAATCGATGATTTAGCTGAGAAAATTGATGGAAAATTTATTTTTACTAAACAAGATTTTTTAGATGTAATAAATGATAAAGATTTTATAGATTCTTTAGGATTTAATAAATACAACATAGCATGTATTTTTATACCAAACACATATTATTTTTTATGGACCACTACACCTAAACAATTCGTTTTGAAAATGAAAAATGAATGGGATAATTTCTGGACAAATGAAAGATTAGAAAAAGCACAAGCTTTGCATTTAACTCCTACTCAGGTTTGCACTTTAGCATCTATTGTAGAGGCTGAAACTAAAAAATGGGATGAGATGCCCATAGTTGCTGGTGTTTATATCAATAGATTGAGGAGAAATATGCCTTTACAGTCAGATCCGACTATTATTTTTGCTCATCAAGATTTTAACATAAAAAGAGTACTTCATAAGCATTTAGAAATAGATTCTCCTTATAATACTTATAAAAATCTTGGATTACCACCAGGTCCTATTCTATTGCCATCTCCTCAAGCCATAGATGCTGTTTTAAATTATCAGAAACATGATTATCTATTTTTCTGTGCTAGAGATGATTTATCTGGATATCATACTTTTAGTCGCACTGCCTCTGAACATATGCAATGTGCTAAAAAATACCATGCTGCTCTAGATAGGTTGAATATAAAATAGTGATTTCATTAAGAAAAAATTTATTAATTTTACAATCAGGATATTTTTTCCATTTATGAAAAAATTACTAATATTTATAATTCTTATTTTAACTAATTTTGTAGTTAATGCTATGAATATTAGGTCCATAGAGATTCAATATGAGCCTATTAGTAATTTGACGTTTCAGGTGAATGTAGTATGTTATGTCTATGAGCATGGTCCTATTGATCAAAATATATCTCTAAACTGGGGTGATGGTACTAATAGCAATTTGAATTTACTGAGTATATCACCTGCTGGGTTGCCTTATCTCAAAAAAGTTATTTATTATGGGCAACATACATATTCTGGTCCTTCTACATTTCTCCTTAGTGTTTCATATAAATGCAGAGAACCATATATAGCAAATATCCCATTGTCAGTGCAGAAATCATTATATACAGAAGCTTTACTTGTCATCAATCCTTATGTTAGCAGTAGGTATTCTTTACGTTTTCAATCTCCAGCACCATTTAGAATATGTAGTAGTACATTGCAAGAGCTAGACATGAGTGTGTATGATCCAGAGCCTCATTCTAATGCTACCTATACGTATCAGCTTATTTCTTGCAGAGATTCAGGTGGAGTGAATATTTCAAATTATGCTATGCCTTCTGCTACTAGCAGTTTTTTATTAGATCCAAATACAGGGATTATTACTTGGGATACTCCTATCAGAGGCGAATATAGTTTTGTTGTTCGTGCTAAAAAATTAATTTCTGGGGTAATGGTTGGATATGTTGATAGAGATGTTACTATAATAGTAAATGATTGCCAAAGTATTAGCCCTGTTCTTAATAGTCCAGCAGATACCTGCATAATTGCCGGTAATGATTTGTCATTCCCAGTGAGTGCTTCGTTTACTTATAATGATACTATGCTATTAACAGCATCAGGACAGTTAATAGATATGGGAGCTACTTTCCCTCAACCAATAAAAGGTGTTCATAATGTATCTTCAAATTTTAGTTGGGATGCTAGTTGTAATGAGGTTTCTATAAATTCTTATAGTTTAAATTTTCGTGTTGATATTTTAAATCAAGATAATTCATCGTCTAGTTTATATAATTTTAATAATGGGATTTTATCTCCATTTACTTCCAATGTACCCATAATGTTTAATAGCCCTTGTGGCAATGGATGGGATAATACTAAATATATTTGGTATGGCAAAGATGAAAATGCTCCAAGATATTTAACAAGTCCAGTTTTAGACCTTTCTGATGGTGATTATATTTTAGAATTTGATATGCGATATGAAGAACATACTGGCTATGGTGGTAGCAGTTGCGAGGGGCCAGATGAACCAGATGAGGGAGTTTATGTGCAATATAATACTACAGACTCAGAAAATAACTGGATAAATATAGTATATTTTAATCCTAATCCCAAATACCACGAGGAAGGTGGTCATGAAACAAACTTAACTCATTGGAATAATTACACAATATTATTACCTGCTGCTGCCCTAACTCCTAATACACGTATTAGATGGTATCAAGATATATCCACAAATTATGACTATGATCATTGGGGGTTGGATAATATCGGTTTTACAAGGATAGCTGATATTCCTGAAGTGTATAAAAAAATAAATGTTTCAGTTATAGCACCAGCTCCACAAAACTTGCAGGCTACAGCTACTCCTTATGGTATAGAACTTCAATGGCAAAGAGAATTTTGTGATAATGCTATTGGATATAAAATTTTTAGAAAAAATATGCATACTTCTTACGTTCAAGGAGTTTGCGAAACTGGACTTCCAGATTCTCTCGGATTTACATTGATAGATTCTACTAATACAATATTAGATACTATCTATACAGATTATATTAATGAAGGCAATTTGGCTATAGGAAATGAATATTGCTATCGAGTGTATGCTTATTTCTCAGATGGAGCAGAGAGTAAAGCATCCAACGAGGCATGTGCTATTCTCAGCGAGGTAGCTCCTGTCATAACTCATGTGAGTGTAAATACTACTGATGAAGTAAATGGTGAAGTGCTTTTAAAATGGTCTAAACCTAATGAACTTGATACTATAGCTAATCCAGGACCATATAAATATGATGTTTATTTTGGCGAAAATCTTTCAGGCGATAATTATACTTTTTTATCAAGTACATTTAGCTTAAACGATACAGTTTTGCTACATCAAAATATTGATACAAAAAACAAAAATTATCATTATCAGATACGCCTTTTAAATCAAATTAATGGTACATGGCAGCCAATTAATAGCTCGTCAGCAGCTTCTTCAGTTTTTTTAGTTGCTACTCCTAGTGATAAAAAAATTCATCTGAATTTTAATTATCTAGTACCTTGGACTAATGATAGTTTCTATGTTTATAGATTTAATGACATCTCAATGTCTTATGAATTGCTTGCTAAAACTAATAATTTAGAATATTTAGACACTGGTTTAATAAATGGTAATAATTATTGCTATAAAGTTTTGGCTTATGGGCATTATTCTGCACCTGGCTTTGTAACTCTACTAGAGAATTGGTCGCAGGAGATATGTGCTATGCCGATAGATATAGAGCCACCATGCTCACCTATTTTGCACGTAACCGCTGATTGCAATTCACTTTCTAATATTTTAACTTGGCAAGATGTAATCACTTATTGTGATGCTAATGATCTGAGTCATTATCAAGTCTTTTATTCCCCTACAATACTTGATGATTTTACTCTATTAGTAAATACTACTGATACATCATATATTCATACTTTAGCTAGCACTGTAGCTGGCTGCTATTACGTAGTAGCTGTAGATACTAATAACAATGCTTCTCAGCCATCAATGAAAGTTTGTTCAGATATCAATAGTTGCGATTTATATTCATTACCTAATGTATTTACTCCTGATGGTGATGGTTATAATGATTTATTTCAACCTTTTCCTTATGATTTTGTCGAAAAGATACATCTGTTAGTTTATAATAGATGGGGAAATTTAGTTTTCGAAACGCAAGATCCAGATATTAATTGGGATGGAACAAATATGAATTCTGGACGTCCCGTACCTGATGGAGTTTATTATTATCTTTGTGAAGTTTACGAATGGCGATTAGAAGGTCTCACTTCTCGATTATTAAATGGCTCGATAACTATTATTAGACATTAAAATATATTGAATTTATTGAAGTAAAATTTTGTACTCTTATAGTTTATTAGTTGCATTAATCAAATAATATTTATCAATAATTAAAATTTATTTTTTATTTTTTTAATACCTTTGTAAAGCTAAAAAGTTATTTATGGAAATACTTAATTATTATATTGATTATATCAAAAAAAATTTAGCTGAG
>JAGPGB010000173.1 GCA_018056215.1 Bacteroidales bacterium
ATAGAGGTAATGCATTTAATATTTTCTAATTCATTAATAATTTGATAATCAACGGATTTTCCTAATTTCAAACACAAATTTTTACCATTTGAATTAATGTTAAAAAATAAAGAATTTTTACCTTCATTGTTTTCTATTAATTCGATAAGCTTGATCCAATCTTCATCATTTGGATCCAATAATGAAATAATAATTTTTGCTTTATTAAAAGCTTTTTGAATATCTTCTATTGTGTAGATAGAGCTAATAGACAAGAAAGCTTGATTAGAATTTTTATTTATTTGCCATTTACCTAAGAAAAAATAAGGATTATCTAGTTTTAATAAAGACTGAGCATAGCTAAAATCATTTCTAAAAAACCTTAGGGAATAATTAGAATTATAATCCGAAATTTCAGCTATTAAAAATGGATTATTATTCTTATCATTTTTCACTTGCAGAGACTGCACTAATCCACCAAAGAATATTTGTTTTCCATCTTCGGTAGTTTTATTAATATCTATCAATTTATTTGTAGTAAAATAGGTCAATAGATGTTTAATAGGATCTAATGGATGTCCTGATAGATAAAAATCTAATGCTTCGTGTTCTTTTTCTATTAAAGTTTTATAATCCCATTCTTGGCAATCGGGCATTGGAAACTCTGAGGCTATCTCTTCATCACCAAATAGACTAGCAGTTGCATTATGAGAAGATTGATAATCATTGGCAAAGCGCAGCAATCTATCTACAGTATTTTCATTATTATCATAAACATAGAAAAATTGAGCTCTTTTTAATTGTAGGCTATCAAAGGCACCTGCTTGAGCTAAAGCCTCTACTACTCTTTTATTTATCGATCTAGTACCGATTCGACTAGCAAAATCAGTAATATTTTTAAAAGGTCCATTGTCATCTCGCTCTTTAATGATAGCTTCTGCACCTATATTACCAACATTTTTTATGCTGTTTAATCCGAAACGAATTGTTTTATCATTAATGACAGTAAAGTTAGTATTAGATTCATTAATATCAGGGCCTAAAACTTTAATGCCTAATCTATCACATTCACTCAGCATTTTATTAAGTTCTTTTAAGCTAGTATGAGTTAAAACGCTAGCCATAAATTCAGCAGTATAATTAGCTTTTAGATAACCCGTTTGATAAGAAATTATAGAATAAGCTACAGAATGGGATCTATTAAATCCATAGTTGCCAAACTGAGCCATATCTTCATAAACTTTTTCGGCTATTTCTTTACTGATATTGTTTTTCACACAACCATCGATAAATTTTACTTTCATTTGTTCAATAAGTTCATGAAGTTTCTTACCCATAGCTTTTCTCAAAGTATCAGCTTCAGCTTTAGAAAAACCGGCCATTTTTTCACTTAATTGCATGATTTGTTCCTGAAAAATCATAATGCCATAAGTATCTTCTAATACTTCAGCCATGATTTTATGATGATATTTAATGGGCTCAGAGCCATTTTTTCGTTTAATATAAGTAGGGATATATCCCATTGGGCCAGGTCTATATAAAGCATTCATAGCTACTAGATCATCTAATACAGTTGGTTTCAAATCTTTAAGATATTTTTGCATACCAGGAGATTCAAACTGAAAAACAGCTACAGTAGCTCCATTTTGAAAAAGTTCAAAAGTTTTTTTATCATCTAAAGGGATATTATCTATATCAATTTTAATTTTTTTTCGTTTATAGATTAGTTCTATTGTATCTTTAATAATTGATAATGTTTTAAGTCCTAAGAAGTCCATTTTTAACATTCCAGCTTTTTCTATATCTTTACCTTCATATTGAACGACAGGGATAGTTGAGTCTTTAGCCTGAGCTAATGGAACAAAATCAGTAATATCTGAAGGACTAATAATCACACCACAGGCATGTACACCAGTAGATCTCACATTACCTTCGAGAGTCATAGCTATATTAATGACTTGCTTAGCCTCTGGGTCTTCATCATATAATTGTTTGAATTCTGGTGATTCTTCTAAAGCATTATTCAGTTTAGTTCCTGGGCGAGCAGGTATGAGTTTAGCTATTTTATCAGCTTTAGACAAAGGAATACCTTTTACACGACAAACATCTCTAACAGCCATGCGAGCTTGCATGGTTTGGAAAGAAACGATTTGTGCCACCCTTTCATTACCATATTTTTCTATAACATAGTTCAAAACACTTTGTCTACCAGCATCATCGAAATCCACGTCTATATCAGGCATAGAGATACGTTCAGGATTTAAAAATCTCTCAAAAAGTAATTTATATCTAAGTGGTTCTACATTGGTAATTCCAATGCAATAAGATACTATGGAGCCTGGAGCCGAACCACGACCTGGACCAACTAATACGCCCATTTGTTTTGCAGCTTTTATGTAATCAACTACTATAAGAAAATATCCCGCAAAGCCCATTTTTTTTATTACACCTAGTTCATATTCTATTCGTTCGTTTACTTCTGCCGGCAGTGGATTACCATATTTATTTTTGGCTCCTTCGTATGTGAGAAAAGATAAATAGTCAAAATCATCTTTAAAATTTTCTGGTAATGTAAATTTCGGCAAAATAATATTATTCTCTATAGAGTAAGATTCTACCTTTTCTGCAATTTCTAATGTATTTAGAATGGATTCTTCATCATCAGGGAAACATTGTAGCATCTCATCATATGATTTCAAATATTCTTTGCCAGAATAAATTAGAGTACTATCATCTCTATTAGTATTTAAACGAATTAATAAATTGTGAGCTTCTTGATCTTCTTTATTTACAAAATGTACATCATTGGTAACGATTGTTTTTATTCCAAATTCATTAGCTAACTCTTTCAGTATAGGATTTACTTTTGCTTGATCTTCTAAACCATGATTTTGCAATTCTAAATAAAAATCATCACCAAATAAGTCTTTGTAAAAATTAACAGCTTGTCTAGCTTTATCAATATTATTTTGTCTAATATAATATGGTATTTCTCCACCTAGACAAGCTGAACTAGCTATTAATCCTTCATGATAATTAGTTAAAAGATCTTTATCTATTCTAGGAGTGTAATAAAATCCGTCAATAGAAGCCTTTGAGACCAATTTTAAAAGATTATGATAACCAGTAAGATTTTTAGCTAATAAAATAAGATGAAATCCAGATCTATCAATATCACTTTCTTTTTTATCCATAGAACGTTTGGCTACATAAATCTCACAACCAAGGATAGGCTTCACATTTGTTTTTTTGGATTTAAGAAAAAAATCTAATACTCCATACATATTACCATGATCAGTGATAGCTATTGCAGGCATTTCTAGTTGTTGCGCTTTAGCAAAAACACGCTCTATATTAGCTGCACCATCGAGAATGGAATATTGTGTGTGCAAATGTAGATGTACAAAGTTTTTCATTAAATTCAATTTTTTGTAAAAATAAAAAAATTCAGTGATTAAAAAAAATTCTTTAA
>JAGPGB010000174.1 GCA_018056215.1 Bacteroidales bacterium
TTAAATATTTTTTATATTTGCAAAAAATATAAAAATGAATAAATTATTCGAAAATCCATCAGAAATCTTTGCTCTTACCAAAGAAGGTACTCGCAAATTATACGACAATCTATATGATGAAATGATTGAAGAGGGCAAAGATGTAGTCGATTACCAAGAAATCAAAGCTATGTCCACTGGTGTACTTTGTCCTGATTGTAATAGCAGTCATGTAATCAAAAATGGCTTACAAAGTGGAGTACAAAACTATCGATGCAAAACTTGTGGAAGACAGTTCAGAGTAACCACTGGCACTTTTATGTATGGTGTTCATGAAAAGGGCAAGATGCTTGAATACATCAAATGTATGAGCGCTGGAATGAGCTTGCGAGAGTGTGCAAGGATTGTACATATTAGTCTAACAACGAGTTTCTTTTGGCGACATAGAATATTATGTGCAATGCAGTCTTTTGAAGATAATGTAAATTTCTTTGGAGTAGTAGAACTAGAAGAACTTCTGATGAATTATTCCGAGAAAGGTAGAAAGAAACGAGACAAAAAAGAGTTAAAAAAATTAAAGAAAAAGAAGTCAACAAAAGTGGCAGTATTAGCTGCTACAGATAGGAGCGGGAATATACTTTTTAAAAAATTAGAAGATAAACGAGTGCAAGCTGATCATATATCTGATTTTCTGAAATCAAGAATATCAGATAATTCAGTAATATGTGGCAGTAATAAAAAAGCTTTCAAGACAGTAAATGCAGAGCACATCAAACACAAAGAAATAACTAACAAAAACAAGATGAAGCAAGGTATATACAGCGTATCTACTATTTATAAGAAAATAACAGATTTTGTAGGATGGATATATTACAAATTTCGTGGAGTGGCTACAAAATATTTGACAAATTACATAATGTGGTTCGTAGTGAAGGGGAAGTATCTGGCAGAGATGGTTATAGAAGATACAGGGAGGATACTGAACTTGGCGGCGTCGGATAGGCGGGCGTGGGAGCGGTACAGTGATTTGATGTCATTAACATATTTAATCTATAACATTTAAATATTCTCAATCCTTACCAAATTTGTTTCCCCTTTATTTGCAAATAACTAAATAAAAATTAAATTTATGATAACAATTATGCTAAATAAAAATATATATTCATAATTGCTACTTGTACAGATAAAAAATATACTTAATTTATCTTGAGAATATCTAATAAATAACTATAAGCCTCTATAAATGTAAGTCTCTTTCTCCTTGTTTTACTCGTTCTATCCTCGAGAGCAGATTTTGAGTATTATAGCCATCCACTTCTAATGCTTTCAATTCTTCATCGATTTTTGCCCATCCTTTTTTTTGCAATTCAGGAGAAGCATAATCACATAAATATTCTGCATATGTCAGTATTGCATTAGGTGTACAGAATTTTTTAATGAAACCTGGTACAGAAAACTCCATAAAATGTTCACCTGTTCTTCCTTTTCTATAGCAAGATGTACAAAATGATGGTATAAATCCCATATCTGTCAATTCATCAATAATTTCTTCTAATGATCTAGAATCTTCGATTTCAAATTGTTCTGCATTTAGATCTTGTTTTTCATTCAATGATTTTTTAGCATATGCACCGATCTCTAATTTTGTACCACCATCTATTTGACTAATGCCATATTTTATAACTTCATCGCGTACTTTAGGATTTTCTCTAGCAGTTAATATCATACCAGTATATGGTACTGCTAATCTAAGTATGGCTACCAAACGTGTAAAATCACTATCATTTACAAAATATTTATCTGTGATTGCTAAACCAGAAGCATTTTTAATCCTAGGGAAAGATAATGTATGTGGACCCACATTATACACAGCTTCTAAGTGGTTAGTATGCCTTACTAATCCCATTACTTCAAATTTCCAATCAAATAATCCAATCAAAGCACCTAATCCTACATCATCAATGCCAGCTTCCTGAGCTCTGTCTAGAGCAGTCAGTCTCCATGCATAATCCATCTTTTTACCACCTTTATGGTACCAACTATATGCCTCTGGGTTATATGTTTCTTGAAATATCTGATATGTCCCGATACCAGCTTGTTTAACGGTTCTGAAGCCTTCTATATCTAGTGGTGCTGCATTGATATTAACTCTGCGAATTTCTCCGTTATCTTTTTTAACACCATAGACCAATCTAACTGTATGTGCAATATATTCAGGAGAATACAGGGGATGCTCTCCATATACAAGAATTAGTCTTTTTTGTCCATTATCTTCTAAAGCTTCTACTTGATCGATGATTTCTTGGTCCGTAAGGGTATGACGTATAGATTCTTTATTAGATGTCCTAAATCCACAATAGAGACAATTATTTACACATTTATTGCCAATATATAATGGTGCGAAAAGCACGATTCTATTACCGTAGATACGTTTTTTTAATTCTCTAGCACCTTCTTTAATTTCTTCTATTAATTCTGGATCTTCTGCATTTAATAAAATTGCAGTCTCTTTGAGATTTAGTCTTTGCTTATCAAGAGATTTTTGTATAATATCTCTCACTGCTTGTTTATCTGCCTTTGCTGTGTTTAAATATTCCCATATCTCGTCTGGATCTATAAATACTTCCATTGGATTGTCGGGCAATGCATATTTCTCTGGATTAAATTTCATTTTTCCTCCTTTTTAATGTTTAATGAAATAATTTTGGCTTGTAAACCACTAATCCGTCCGAGTTTGCCCGTAAGTGCGTTTAATGTATCATTATCTCCTTGCACAACTAAGGTTATAACACTATAACCCTCCTCTTGCATATTAATACCTTGACGTGATTTAATAATCGATGCATACTGCGTCAAAATCTCCTGAAGTTTTAATACTGCAGAACGATCTTGAACTACTATAAGTATGGCACCCAATTTCTTTTCCATCAGAGCAAAATCTTTTGGATTAGTTAATGCAAAATTACAAAATATTTTTAAATAAAAAAATACTATTAAATTCGCAATAAAATTTTATTATATAGTTTTATGGTAAAAAACAAAATTTCTTTTTTTAACATAATCAATAATCTTGATAATAAAAAAATTGCGATTTTTTTATTTTTAATAGCATCTATTTTATATCTGCCAACCATAACTTTTGATTATGCACTAGATGATGGATTGATAATTACAAATAATAAATACACTAAGCAAGGCATTCAAGGCACCAAAGATATCTTTACTCATGATGCTTTCGAAGGTACGTTAGGTGAAGGTGCTCAATATGTAGCTGGTGGTCGCTATCGTCCATTTACTCAATTTATCTTTGCCATTCAAAAGGAACTTTTCGGCTTCAAACCTTGGATAGGTCATCTCACAAATATCCTTTCTTATGCTCTGCTAATGGTCATTCTTTTTCTCACTATCAAAACATTACTGTCTTTCCCCCCGTTTAACAAAGAAAATGCTAAATTAATTGCTTTTTTAG
>JAGPGB010000175.1 GCA_018056215.1 Bacteroidales bacterium
AAATTTACTTCTCGTTCTTTTTTTTATCCTATTTGAAAAATTTATTATAACTTTATAGAAAAATTATTTTATGACCTTACAAGAGCATATTTCCAAAGTAGCAAATGGAGAACGTAAATTTGAAAATGTTTTTCAATCTATTAGCAGGATGATCTTTGGTGATCCATCCAAAATAGAAAAAGTAATTGTTAATGGTACTCCTACCTATGATTTCAAAATTTTTCGTGAAGGTAAAAAGCATATTGTAGGTATGTATGAAGAGTTAAACAGCTTCGCTTCTTTTGTAAAGGATGCTGCCGAGGGTGGTAGTTCTGCCGAAATGGCTTTTGTCTTGATTGGTGAACCGGGCAATGGTAAAACTTTTTTTGTCGATTTCCTTAGTTCTAAATATCGTGAATTTATTGGTAAACCTGGCAATCAAAGATTTTCTTTCAAATTTTCAAATGTTGATAAATTAGGTCGTTATGGTCAAATAACTGAAATAGAAAGTCAAACTTTCGAAGATCCTATGATATTAGCTATGAATATTTATGATGAAAGAGATAAAAATGAAGCTTTTTTAAAAGCTAATGGCCTTACTGATAAGCAAATAAAAGATATTTTTAAGTATTATCGTCCACTAGGAGCTTGTACTTATTACATTTGGAATCAAATAAAAGATTTTTGTAATTATGATATTAAAAAAGCTTTAGATTTTGTAACTATTTTCCCCGTTCCAGTTTCAGAATCTCGAGGTATTTTAGCTGGTAAATATGCTGCTAAAGACAAGATTACTTCGTCATCAGTAGATCTTATAGGTGATGAGAGTATAGCTAGATTATTACATCTAAAAGATGCAGATAATCCATATCGCTTCGATTTACGTAGAGGAGCTCTAGCACGTGTCGCTGGTGGTGGTATTCATTTCGCTGATGAAATTTTCAAAAATAAACGCGACCTAATTCAGATATATTTGGGTGTAATACAGAATAGAACTATAGAAATAGAAGGTTATAAATGGCCTTTAGATACTTTAATAATTGCTACCTCTAATAATTCTGAATTTGCTAATTTCCTCGAAGAGAAAGAACAAGCTCCCATAGTAGATAGATGTCGCATTGCTTATATGAGTCATAATACTAATATTCATTTACAAGAAGAATTGACTACTTATGCTCTCGGTTCTGTTGATAAAACAACAATTTTTGGTGAAAAACTACACGTAGATCCTAATCTTAATTATGTTTTATCAGTAGCTTTTGTGCTTTCTCGTATGCCCCAACATGAAAAGCTTACACCTATTGAAATGATGAAGCTAGCAGCTGGTGATGTAGCTGGTGAAAAAAGTATTCGCACTCTTGCTGAGGTGATAAATGAACTAAATACAGATCCAGATATTACTAAACGCTTTGGTCAAAAAGGTCTTGGCCATCGTAGTCTAGGACGTTCTATTCAGATATTAAGAGAACGTAGTGAAACTCAAGAAGGTAAATGTATGTTCGCAGGAGATGCTTTCCCTTCTATTCAAAGAGTTATTTTGGATTACGTCCAAGATGCTAATGATAGAATTAAATATTTTAATGATCTTAAAATAGCTAAACAATTATATCGTGAACGCGTGAATACTGCTATTTTTAATGCATATATGAATGAACCTCATGCTGTAGAAAAGGACGTTATGAATTATGTAAATATGATCATTGGTTTAGAATCTAAAAATCTTGGTGAAGATAAATCATGGACATATGTAGATCCTCAAACTAAAAAATTAGTAAGTATCAAAATTGATGAAAGTTTTATCAATAGTGTAGAGGAGAGATTAGGCTTAAAAACTGATGAACAAAAACAAAGCTTTAGAACAACTATTATTAAGATTTATGGACAAAAAGTCTTGACAGATCCTAATTATAATTTTATGGATAACAATGAATTAGTAAAAGCTGTAACTGACGTCAGACTAAAGAGTGATATTAGTGGCCAAGGCAGTCTGATAGGTGCTTTAGCTAATAGAACAAATGCTGATAATCAAAAACTCTATGACAGAATTATGGATACTATGCTTAATAAACTTGGCTATTGTCCTACCTGTGCTATGAAAACTATTGAATATTTCTGCACTTATGATGATGCAAATTAGTTTGTTATGAATGAAAGTGAAATCTTAAATCCCAATATAGATAAAGAAAAAAAATTGCCTTGGTTTCATCGAGGACATTTATTTCCCTTGTCAGAAAATTATCCTACTATCGATAAATGTAATGATTTATTATTTTTTCATAATTTCAATCCATCACAGGATAGGATTACTTCTTTAGAAACTTTAGAAGATTTATTAAAACGTGATGAACAAAGAGAAAAAGATGGCTTTCACCGACGTATTAGATTAGGAAAATTTATCAAACCTCTTGGTGATAATAAAAATAAAGTGATTGTGGTGCCAACTACTACTGAACCTAAATTTTATCATGATGAGAGTATGTTACCAGAAGAAACTGGTGGCAGTGGCGAAGGTGAAGAAGGACAAGTAATCGGTAAACAAAGAGTACGTCCTACAGAAGGTGAAGGCGAAGGTCAAGGTGCCGGTCAAGGTGAAGGTGCTGAACACGAAATCGTAGCTAATGCTTTTAATCTTGGTAAAATTTTAACAGAAAAATTCCAATTACCCAATATTAAACAAAAAGGTAAGAAACGTTCTCTTACTAAATTTAGTTACGAATTAACAGATATTAATCGTAGGCAAGGTCAATTAGTAGAGAAAAAATCTACTCTACGAAAAATTGTTAAAACAAATCTATTACTGGGAAATATTAATCCAAATGAGCCAATAGATACTTCCAAACTTTTAGTGACAAATGATGATATGGTTTATAGGTTAGTTTCTAAAGAACGTGATTATGATACTCAAGCGGTAGTATTTTTTGTAAGAGATTACAGCGGTTCTATGGAGGGTAAACCTACTGAAGCTATTACTTCGCAGCACCTTATGATTTACTCCTGGCTAGTATATCAATACCAATATCGCGTAGAGACTCGCTTCATAGTGCATGATACTGAACCTAGAGAGGTTTCTAACTTTACAGATTATTTTCAATTGCAAGTAGCTGGTGGTACTCGTATAGCTCCAGCTTTTCAGAAAGTTTATGAAATTATTCAAAGAGATCAACTGGCAAAAGAATACAATATTTATATATTTTATGGTACAGACGGTGACGACTGGGATACTGATGGTAAAGAACTAAATGATAATCTTATTAGACTTTTTCCTATAAGTGCTAGAATAGGATTTACTATTGCTAAAAACTCTTGGTCATTAAATCAAGATACTACTCTTGAAAAAAATTTAAAAAATTATCATATTGCCGAAAAATATCATAAAGAATTTCGTATGGATAGCTTTGATGCTGATAATATTGATGAAAATAGACTCATCGAATCTATAAAAATTTTAGT
>JAGPGB010000176.1 GCA_018056215.1 Bacteroidales bacterium
TTTTTGTAATTTTGGAATAAAAAAATGGGAAAAATATCAAAATTTTTAATCTTAAGTATACTTTTATTTCCAATATTAGCATTTAGTCAACAAAAAATAGAAATTTATGGTAAATTAATAACTCCTACTACATTTACTCAAATCACATTATCTAATTATTTAAATCCTGGAGCTTTTACTATTAATGCACCTATTATAAATGCAGATTCTTTTTATATCTCAATAGAGCAAAATACTCCAGAAGAGATTTATAAATTGTATTTTAATAGTAAGAATAATTTTTTAGCTTTAGTACTGAGACCTGGTGAGAAAGTTCATTTATTGATAAATCCTCAACAACTTGGATATATGCCAAATATTGAAGGTTCACCTAATAGTAAAACTATTTATGAAGTAGAAAGGATTTTAGCTAACATTCAAAAGCAGATAGATAGCGTCCAGAGATTATATAATTCTGCTGTAGATCGAGAAACAAAGGATAGAGTAGGTCGAGAATACATGACTCTAAACAATGCTAAAAATGTTTATTTAAATAATGTGATTAGAAGTAATCCTGGCAGCTTAGTGAATTTATTTTTTATAGAAAGACTAAACATAGATAATGGCTTTGCTGATACATATAAATTAGTTGATAGTACATTGATGAAAAATTACCCCAATCATCCTGGTGTTTTAAACTTTCATAATAAAACTCAAGCCTTACTAAAGACAAGTATAGGGTCTAAAGCTCCCAATATTAAATTACCAACGCCTAATGGTGATTCATTAGATTTATACTCAGTAAAAGGTGAATTAATTTTAGTAGATTTTTGGGCTAGCTGGTGTGGACCATGCAGAAAAGAGAATCCTTATGTTGTTAATGCATATCAGACTTATCATCCAAAGGGATTCGAAATTTTTGCAGTTTCTCTTGATAAAGACAAACAATCATGGATTAATGCTATAAACACTGACAAATTAACTTGGTATCATGTGAGTGATTTGAAATATTGGAATTCTGAAGCTGCGAAACTATATGGTGTGAGTGTGGTACCTTATAATTTTTTACTTGACAAAAATCACATTATTATTGCTAAAAATTTAAGAGGAGAAAATCTAAAGGATTTTTTAGATCAATATTTTAATAAAAAATAATTACATATTTTTATATTTAGCAGATAGATTACCGCATGCTGCTTGAATTTCATTACCTTTTGATTTTCGTATAGTAGCTAAAACTCCTTTTGATTTTAATAATTGTTGAAATTGCAACATTTCTTGATTAGTGGGAGTTCTATACTCACTAAAAGGATGTGGATTATATGGAATTAAATTTACTCTTGCATTTATCTGTTGTGCTATTTTAGCCAACTCATTAGCATGAGATGGAGAAATATTGGTATCTTTTAACATCAAATACTCAATAGTCAATTTTCTATGATTACTAAAATGATTTTTATATTCTATGAAAATGTCAATTATAGTTTGAAGTGGATAAATGTTTTGTACAGGCATTAATTGAAGTCTTTGCTCATCAAAAGGGCTATGCATACTCCAAGCGATATTCACTTTAGTATTTTCTATACAAGCCACTAATTTATCTGCAATACCTATTGTAGATAGCGTAATTCTATGTGGACTAAGTGCCCAGCCATCTGGATCTGTCAATAATTTTATTGCTTTAAATACTGCATTGGTATTATCTAATGGTTCACCCATACCCATAAAAACAATATTTGTAAAATCATTAATTTCATCAATTGCCATTAACTGCCATAATATTTCACCTGCAGAAAGATTACCATTGAAACCTATTTTACCAGTAGCACAAAACTTACAACCATATCTACAACCAGCTTGAGTAGATAAACAAATAGTAATTCTGGGTTCATCATTTATGACAGCAGTTTCGACAGATTTTTTTTCATCAAAAACAAATAAATATTTTTTTGTGCCATCATTGGCTATATCTACTTGTGCTGGAGGAGGATAAGATAAATTAAATTTTTCTTTTAGCGTTGCTCTAAGTGCTAATGGCAGATTTGACATTTTATCAAAATCATAAATATGTTTTTTATATATCCACTGATAAATTTGCTTAATATTATAATTTTGAATATTTTCGATATCACTCAATTGATTACGAATTTCATTATAATCTAACCCTAATAAATTTTTTTTATACATAAAATATTGACTTATTTTAAATTAGTAGAAAAGAATACTACTATCTTTTCATTTTGTAGCCTTGCTTTTAGCCAACTAATAATTCGTTCTTTTTCATTTTTTGGCATATCATCATTTGCTATACCAACTAATAAAACAGTAGTACTATCAAGAGAATTATCTGCTTTAAAGATATAAGTATCAGCTATAGCACATGATATAATGTTACTATTAATGATAGTCAGTTCATTAATTAGATTTTTTGCTAATAAAGGTCTAGATTTAATGCTATCAATTATAGCATTTTGTTTATTTAATTCTGCTTCAAGACTAGATATTTGTAAGATAAGCTTTTCTTTTTCTTGATATTCTTTTTGGTCAATAGCAAACCCTTGTTTTATTACCACCTCAGCTTTTAAGTCAAAATTTTGCAATCTACTAGCTATTAATTCCTTATCTTTTTCATCAAGAGTAGTCCCACCATATATTAAGTTAATTACTTTTTTTTGTGGATCTATGGAATAATCTAAAAGGTATTTATCATCAATTACTCTGACATTATCAATATATTTTTTACTTTTTTCAATAAATCTCTCCTGCTGTACTAAACGATTACCTAGAAAAATACTAGGAATAAGAGTTAGGATGATAATTAATGTTACATACCTTTTAATAACCTTTTGACGTGCAGGAGCTGCATTTTCATGAATAGGAAATTTTAATAATTTTGAAACTAATAAAGCTGCTAAAGCGATAAATACAGCATTGATAGTAAAAAGATATAAAGCGCCAAATAAAAAAGAAACTTGTAAAGTAGCTAACCCATATCCAGCAGTACATAATGGTGGCATTAGAGCAGTAGCTATGGCTACACCAGGTATAACTGTACCTTTTGTTTTTGTACTCATAGCGATAATACCAGCAGTACCACCGAATAACGCTATCAAAACATCATAAATAGTTGGGCTTGTACGAGCCAATAGCTCTGTCTGTGCAGTTGATATAGGGGTTATAATAAAATATAATGTAGCTGACAAAAAAGCAGTGATAATAGCAAATAAAAAATTATTTAAAGATTTTTTGAATAATTTAATATCATATACTGCAATGCTATAACCAATGCCATTAATAGGGCCTAACAAGGGAGAAATTAACATAGCACCTATAACTACAGCAGTACTATTCATATTTAACCCAACAGAGCAAACCAAAGTAGAACACATTAAAATCCAAAGATTAGTACC
>JAGPGB010000177.1 GCA_018056215.1 Bacteroidales bacterium
TTTGCGATATTGTCTTAATAATATTCTAATTTCGTTTTTTGCATCCTCTTGTGTATATTGACTTTTGGGCTTTAATAATATGTTAGGATTAGCCTGATCACTATCTAGCTTTACATAATTTCTAAGAAATAAAACTGGCACAAAAATTAGTTCATCACCTGAGCCACCAAGCATATTTTCACCTTCTTTTTCTAAAACACCTATAACTGTTAATTTATGTGAACCAACTTTAATAGTCTGTCCTATAGCTTCTGTATTACCAAAATAGTTTATAGCAGTTTGATAACCAATAATGCATACAGCATCACCTTGATCTTCTTCATTAGTGGTAAACATTCTGCCTTCTTTAATTTTAAATGGAAAAAAATCAGAATAAGACAAAGTAATACCACTCAAATATTGATCTGATTTAGTTAATAAAGGTGTAGAAGCTTTCTCTTGTATAGAGGCAGCATATGCAATATCTTCAATAGTTTTTGCATTATTTTGCAAAAATAGATATTCTCTATAAGAAGGATTTGGTCTAGAAATATATTTCCACCAAGGATATTCTGAATCAAAAGCCCAAGGCCATTTTTGTATAAAAATAGTATTACTTCCTAGAGATTCAATAGATGTATTAATTTGACTTTTAATAGAATCTATTACCGTAAAAACAGCAATTATAGAGAAAATACCTATAGTGATGCCAGAAATTGTTAATATAGTACGTAGCTTATTAGACCTGAGCGATTGCCAAGCCATTATTAAAGCCTCTTTGATAAAAATCCAAATCATTTATTTACTATGTTCATTGCTGTTGCTATTATACTAACAAACTCTTCACCTTTTAATGAAGCTCCTCCAATGAGTCCGCCATCTATGTCTGGCATAGAGAATAGTTCATAGGCATTATCTTTTTTCACACTCCCACCATAAAGGATTATCATATTTTTACTAACTATATCATCGTATTTATTCATAATTATATTTCTAATAAATGTGTGCATCTCTTGAGCTTGTTGTGGAGTAGCATTTACTCCTGTTCCTATAGCCCATACTGGTTCATAAGCTATGATAATTTTTTTAATTTGTTCTGTAGATAAATCATATAAAGCTCCAGTGATTTGTTTTTTTACAATTTCAAATTGTTCATTTGCATTCCTTTGCTCTAATGTTTCACCTACACAATATATAGGAGTAATATTTTCTTGCAAACAAAGTTTGATTTTTTTTGCTAAAATTTCTTCACTCTCGCCGAAATATTGTCTTCTCTCAGAATGACCAATAATAGCATAATCTATACCTAAACTTTTTAACATAGATGCGGATATTTCTCCTGTATATGCACCATTAGTATATGCTGATGAGTTCTGAGCTCCTAAATAAATATCTGGACGAGTAATTATATTTTTAGCTTCTGATAAATAGATAAAAGGTGGACAAATTAAAACATCAACATTTGAATGAACTTTAGGGACATTAATGGTTAAATACTTTAATAATTCTAATGCCTCTGGATAATTAGGATTCATTTTCCAATTACCAGCAACAAATTTTTTTCTCATAATTATTTTTTTATAAAAATATGAATTTTTTATTAAAAAGATTCAAATATTATTTTTGTGATAAATTTTTAGCTTTAGCTATCCAGTTTTCTACATCTTCTTTAGAAGGGAGAGCATCAGAAATTTTATGTTTTTTTCTTAATCCACCTAAATTATTTAAAATTTTGTTAGCATTAGTATCTAATAAATCATTTGGAGTTACAATTCCAGATTCGGTAAGTAAAGGGATCCAAATATCTGGTACGCCAATAGATTTCAGACTTTCAGATTCCATTGCAATAGCTTTACGTTCTGGAGCCATTTGAGGGAAAAAGATAACTTCTTGAATAGAGTTCACATTAGTCATTATCATAGCTAATCTATCTATACCAATTCCTAGACCTGCTGTTGGTGGCATACCTAGCTCTATAGCGCTTAAAAATTCTTCATCTAAAATCATAGCTTCTTCATCACCCAGCTGTCTAAGTTTTAGTTGTTCTTCTAATCTATTACGTTGATCAATGGGATCATTGAGTTCAGAATATGCATTACACAATTCTTTACCATTTACCATCAATTCGAAACGCTCTACTAATCCAGGTTTAGACCTATGTTTTTTAGCTAAAGGACTCATCTCTATAGGATAATCCATTATAAATGTAGGTTGTATCAAATTTGGCTCTACTTTTTCACCAAAAATAGTATCTATTATTTTACCTTTTCCAGTAATTCCTTTTAAATCAATATCTAATTTATTAGCGATTTCAATAAGTTCTTCCTCATTCATATTAGAAATATCAAAACCTGTAAATTTTTTTATAGCATCAAAAAGACTAATGCGTTCGAAAGGTCTACCAAATGATATTATATTGTCGCCAACAGCGATGTCTGTTTTACCATGAATAGACAAACAAATATGTTCTAACATCTCTTCTACAGTATCCATCATCCAATAGTAGTCTTTATAAGCAACGTAAAGCTCCATTTGAGTAAATTCAGGATTGTGAAAACGATCCATACCTTCATTACGAAAATCCTTAGCAAATTCATAGACAGCATCTAATCCACCAGCTATTAAACGCTTAAGATATAGCTCATCAGCAATACGCAAAAATAAGCTAGTATCTAAAGTATTATGATAAGTTTTAAAAGGTCTAGCAGCAGCACCGCCATAAATTGGTTGTAAAATAGGCGTTTCTACCTCCATGAAATTTTTTTGATTTAAAAAATCTCTCATGCTCTGCACCATCTTTGTCCTAATCCTAAAAATATCTTTAACATGAGGATTTACAATTAAATCTAATGTTCTATTTCTATACCTTTGCTCTGGATCAGTAAATGCATGATAAGTTTTACCATCTTTCTCCTTTACTATTGGCAATGGACGCAAACATTTAGCTAATAGTTTTAATTCTTTAGCATGAATAGTGATTTCTCCCATCTTGGTTCTAAAAACAAAACCATGTATACCTACTATATCACCAATATCTAATAACTTTTTGAAAACTATCTGATAAAAACTATTATCATCTGGAGGACAAATATCGTCCTGTTTGATATAAACTTGTATACGTCCAGTGCTATCCTGTATTTCTATAAATGAGGCACCACCCATTATACGCCGACTCATTATACGTCCGGCAATGTATACATCATCAAAAATTTCTGTATCTTCAATAAAATTATCTAAAATATCTTTTGCATAATGAGTAATAGGATATCCCTCATTTGGATATGGATTTATGCCCATTTGGCATAATTGCTGTAAGGCTTCTCGCCTTATAATCTCTTGCTCGCTAAGTTCAATTGCCATAGATTTTTTGCAAATTTCATAAATTTTAACTAAATAAAAAAAT
>JAGPGB010000178.1 GCA_018056215.1 Bacteroidales bacterium
ATTTATTTAAATAAATTATCAGTTTTTCTAGCTGAGTAATTAATTTTATAAGCACCAACTTTTCTAAGTTCTTGTTTTACATCAGTTACTATACCCATGCGAACATTTTGATCTACTTTAAGAGAAGTAGTTAAAAAAGGTCTGTCTTGTTCAGGACGAGCAGCACGTTCACTTTCGATGAAAGCACTTATTTGTTCTACAGTTCCAAATTGGTCATTTAGCTGTATTCGAGCTTCTGAACCATAAATTTCTGGTTTAGTAGGAATTCCGATGTAAATGTAAGAGACCAAGTTTTTTCTTTCTAATTTTTGCACTTCAGTAGCAGCTGGTACGGTAACATGAACAAATAATGTAGCTTCGCGAATAGTAGTAATAACCATAAAGAAGAATAGGAACATAAAAATAATATCAGACATCGAAGAGGTATTAAGAGCTGGTACTTCATTTAACTTTTCTTTTCTAAATCTTGCCATATCATTTACCTCCTACTGCTTTTGGTTCAGCTTCAGAAATAGACATAGGTACAGCTTTTTGTATCTCATCGAGAATAGTTTGATCACTGATTTGCGAAATAGATCTACCAAGTTTTTCTTGAGCTAGCTCATCTCTGAGCTCATAGATAGCACCTGCTAATTCATTCTGAACTTTGATATACATATCATAAGATGTACCTCTATCATTTTGTAATGATATTACACCTTTGGATTTCCTTACTTGTCCTAAATGAGGTAAAGTAATAATTTCACCTTCACTGAGATTAGGATCATCATAAGGATTTGATATAAATTCTTTTACTTGTCTACGCAGATTACGAATATCTCCAGGCTTACCTTCGACTAATAGTTGGTCATAGGTATTTACTAATACCGTAAAAACATTTCTTTCTTTGATAATAGGTGGTTTAGCATTAGGATCTGGTAAGGGTGGCAGCATTCGCGATAATCCCTTATCTGTACTAATAGATGAAGTAAGTAAAAAGAAAGTTAAAAGCAAAAAGGAAATATCTGCTGTTGAAGACATATTTAATTGAGGGACTTTTCTAGCCATAATTTAATGTTTTATTTTTTGACTAAATGTCTAACTTGAGAATATATAAGAGATATAATGACAATTCCTACTAAAGTATATACTAAATACATTCCAGCATCTATTATTTTACTCCATCCAAGTGGAGTATTTGTTTTTTCATAAATAGAGATAGGTAGGTCATTACTAGGAGAAATGAAATAAAATACTACTACCAAAGCTATAGCTGCTAGAAATACTATTATTGATTTTAAATTTTTCTTTATATTCTTAGATATTATACTAATAGCAGAATATAATAAAGCAATTAAGGATAATATTATTAAAACATATCCTACATATATCCTGACATCAATATTTTTGACAAATAAAGTTATAGCTGCAGATATTATTAATACAGCTGCAAATATTATGTTGTACAATTTTTTATTTTTCATAATTATTTATTATTTTTTGCCACAGAAATAATATCCATAAATGTAATGGTGCTATCTTCCATATCATTTACGATAGTTTCTATTTGTGAAACAATATAATTATAGAAAACTTGTAATAAAAGTGCAGTTATCAAACCAAAGACAGTAGTCAAAAGAGCTACTTTCATACCACCTGCTACAATAGTAGGACTGATATCACCTGCTGCTTCGATAGCATCAAATGCCTGAACCATACCCACGACTGTTCCTAAAAATCCTAATGAAGGAGCAATAGCTATAAATAAAGATAACCAAGTGAGATTAGACTCTAAATGTCCCATTTGCACACTGCCATATGATGCAATAGCTTTTTCGATATTTTCAATTGATTCATTAAATCTTAATAATCCTTGATAAAAAACACTTGCAATTGGACCTCTAGTATTACGACATAGTTCTTTTGCTTTCTCTACGTCTTTTTGCTCTAATACATATTTTTCAATTTGTTCTATTAAATTTTTAGAATTAGTTCGTGCTAATGATAGATAAATAATACGCTCAATGCTAATAGCTAATCCTAATACTAAGCAGAGCAATATAGGAGTCATCCAACCTACACCACCTTCGATAAATTTTTGTTTTAATACTTGATGAAAACTTTGTTTAGGAGCAGCTTCTTCAGTTTGTTGATCTTGACCTGCTGGTGTTAGTGTAGCTGCAGCAGCAGTATCCATTGTATCTGTAGCTTGTGCTTGTACTTTTTGAGTATCATTTGCATTTTGTTGTGTTTGATTCTGTGCAAAAGCAGATATGCCAAATGTCACAGTTAAAATTACCAATACTGTTGTAATCTTTTTCATATTTGTTTTATTTTTCTTTTGGTTTGTTTTTTTCATTTTAATTTATTTACGGAGAGAGTGGGATTCGAACCCACGAATCGCTTTTGACGATTACACGCTCTCCAGGCGTGCCTCTTAAACCGCTCGAGCATCTCTCCCGATTTTTTCGATTGCAAAAATAATAAATTTATTATTTATTACAAAACTTTTTTAAACAAAAAAATTTTTTTATTTAATATATTTTCTTTCACCGAAAATTAATGTCCCTAGGCGCACTATTGTACTGCCTTCTTCTATAGCTATCTTATAATCACTTGACATTCCCATAGATAAATGTTTGAAATTCATATTGTTATTAAAATATTTTTCTTTTACTATATCAAAAGTTTTTTTTAAATGTTTGAATTCTTGCCTTATCTGTTCTTTATCATTAGTAAAAGTTGCCATTCCCATTAATCCTTGTATTTCTACATTTGAAAAAATATTATTATTGTAATAATCTAAAAGTGCAAAAAGTTCATCATCATCTACACCAGATTTAGTAATCTCATTGGCTATATGCAATTCTATTAATACAGGTATAATTCTATTATTTTGTTTTGCTCGCTTATCGATCTCTTCTAAATGTCTGATTGAGGTAACACTATGTATCATATATACAAATGGAGCAATATATTTGATTTGTTTTGTTTGCAAAGTACCTATAAAATGCCATTGAATATCTTTGGGTAGTAGCTGTTGCTTGTTTCTGAGCTCCTGGACATAGTTTTCACCAAAATCTCTTTGTTCAGCATTATATGCTTCCATAATTTCATCAATAGTTTTAGTCTTAGATACTGCAACTAATGTAACATCATTTGGCAACTCTTGCTTTATTTTTTGTAAATTTTCTTTAATACTCATAATAAATTATTAACAAAAATAAACATTTTATCGCAGATCAGAATATTTTGTATTGAGAAATAAAATCTAAAGTCTCCCCGACAGGATTCGAACCTGCGACCCGCTGATTAAGAGTCAGCTGCTCTACCAGCTGAGCTACGGAGAGAATTAGTTTGCAAAATTATAACAAAAATTATAAATAAAAAAATACT
>JAGPGB010000179.1 GCA_018056215.1 Bacteroidales bacterium
AATGGTCCAGAGGTAAATGACTTTAAACAAGATTTAGAAAAATATTTAAATGTAAAACACGTGATACCCTGTGCTAATGGTACGGATGCATTACAAATAGCGTTAATGTCGTTAGACCTAAAGCCAGGAGACGAAGTTATCACTCCTACATTTACTTTCATTTCTACTGTTGAGGTCGTAGCTCTACTAGGTCTCAAACCAATCTTTGTCGATGTGGATCCTGATACCTTCAATATTAAAGTAGATGATATAAAGAGACTAATTACTAAAAATACTAAAGCTATTATTCCTGTTCATCTCTTTGGCCAATGTGCTGATATGGAAGAGATAATGAAAATAGCTAAAGAAAACAATATTTATGTAATAGAAGATAATGCTCAAGCTATTGGTGCTGAATTCTTTTTTTCTAATGGTAAAATATCAAAATCTGGTACTATCGGTGATATAGGTTGCACTTCTTTTTTTCCTTCTAAAAATTTAGGGTGTTATGGTGATGGTGGAGCTCTATTTACTAATTCTGATGCATTATCTGAAAAGCTAAGTTATATTGTAAATCATGGTATGAAAAGACGTTACTATCATGATTACATTGGGGTTAATTCTCGTTTAGATACTTTACAAGCTGCTATTTTAAAAGTAAAATTGCAATATTTAGATGATTATATTGCTGCTAGGCAAAAGGCTGCAGATTATTATGATAAAGCTTTTACTATTGAACCAAAATTAAAAATACCTCAACGTTTTGCTAAATCTTCTCATGTTTTTCATCAATATACTTTGCAGGCTATAGATTTTTCGAGAGATGAGTTGATAGATTTTCTGAAAGAAAAGCAAATACCTGCTATGATTTATTATCCTGTACCTATACATTTGCAAAAAGCTTATCAGCATTATGTGAAACCTGGTGAGAATTATCCAATTGCTGAACATTTATCTAAAGTTGTTTTCTCTCTACCTATGCATACTGAGCTCGATGAGGAACAATTAGAATACATTACTAGTTCAGTTTTAGAATTTTTAAATAAATAATTATGAGTATTGAATATTATGCACATCCTACAGCTATTATTGATGAAGGAGCTACTATAAAAAAAGGAACTAAAATTTGGCATTTCTGCCATATTATGTCTGGTGCTTACATTGGTGAGAATTGTTCTCTCGGGCAAAATGTATTTGTAGCTACTGGAGTACGTTTAGGTAATAATGTAAAAGTACAAAATAATGTTTCGCTTTATACAGGTGTCATTTGCGAAGATGATGTATTTCTAGGTCCTAGTATGGTTTTTACTAATATTATTAATCCTCGTAGTGCCATTGTTAGAAAAGATCAATATCAATCAACTATACTCCGTAAGGGAGCTACTGTAGGTGCTAATGCTACAATAGTTTGTGGAGTAGAATTAGGTGAATATTCTTTTGTGGGAGCTGGTGCTGTAGTTACTAAAAATGTGCCTCCTTATGCTTTAGTTGTGGGTACACCCGCCAGACAAATAGGATGGATGAGTGAATATGGTCATAGATTATTTTTCAATGATAATAATATAGCAGAATGTCCAGAGAGTCATCAAATATATCAATTAAAAGATAATAAAGTAATTAGAATAAAATGAATAAATTTAATTTTGCTATTATAGGAGCAGCAGGTTATATAGCTCCTAGGCATATGAAAGCTATCAAAGATACTGGCAATAAACTTATAGCTGTTTTGGATCCATTTGATAGCATTGGCATAATAGATTCATATTCTCCTGAAGCTGCTTATTTCAGAGAAACAGAACGCTTCGATAGACATTTGGATAAATTGAGACGTTTAGGAGAAGATAAAAAAATTCATTACGTCAGCATCTGCTCTCCCAATTATTTGCATGATGCTCATATCAGATTAGCACTTAGGAATCAAGCAAACGCTATCTGTGAGAAACCACTTGTCCTCAATCCATGGAATATAGATGCTCTACAAGTAATAGAAAAAGAAACAGGATATAAGATTAATACTATCCTACAACTACGATTACATGATAAAATCAAAGAATTAAAAAAACAAATAGATAGCTCTGCTAATGATCATAAAGTAGATATAGATCTCACCTACATCACTTCTCGTGGTAATTGGTATTATTATTCATGGAAAGGTGATAATGCTAAATCTGGTGGAGTAGCTACTAATATAGGTATCCATTTTTTTGATATGTTACTATGGATTTTTGGTAAAGTAGAAAATTCATATGTACATTTTCATAATAAAGATAGAGCTGCTGGTTATTTAGAATTAGAAAAAGCTCGTGTTAGATGGTTCTTATCCATTAATTCATCAGATTTACCAGAAAAAGCTATTATTGAGGGCAAAAGAACTTATCGTTCTATTTTACTAAATAATGAAGAATTTGAATTCTCTGAGGGCTTCACAGAGTTACATACTATGAGCTATAGAGAAATTTTAGCTGGTAGAGGTTTCACTCCAGAGGATGTTCGTGCATCAATAGAATTAGCACATTCTATTCGTAATGCCACACCAAATATTCATCACGGCGAGCTTCATCCTATTGCAAAACAAATTATTAAAGAATTATGATATCAGAAGATTTAAAATCTAAAAAAACTTCTATCGGAGTTATTGGGTTAGGTTATGTAGGCTTGCCTATTGCTTTAGCTTTTGCTAAACAAATACATGTGATAGGCTATGATATTAAACCAGACAGAATAGAATTATTAAAAAATCACATAGACCCTAGTGATGAGTTAACATCAGAAGAGTTTGAAAATTGTGATATAGAATTTACTTATAATTATGAGGATTTGCATAAAGCGTCTTTTTATATTGTTACAGTTCCTACTCCAGTAGATAAGCACAACTTACCTGACCTAAGTCTGCTTATAAGTGCTAGCGAAACTATTGGCAAAGTCATTAAAAAAGGCGATTATGTAGTTTATGAATCTACAGTTTATCCTGGAGCTACTGAGGAAGATTGTATTCCTGTAATCGAAAAAATTAGTGGTCTCAAAAGATCTGTGGATTTTAAATTTGGTTACTCTCCAGAGAGGATAAATCCCGGTGATCCTAATCATACATTAGCTAATACTATAAAGGTAGTCTCTGGCTGCGATCAAGAAAGCTTAGATCAGATAGCAACCATTTATAGTTGGGTAGTTAAAGCTGGTGTACATAGAGCTCCTACAGTTAAAGTAGCTGAATCTGCTAAAATAATTGAAAATACTCAAAGAGATATCAATATAGCTCTAATGAATGAATTGTCTATCATTTTTAATAAAATGAACATAAATACTTATGATGTCTTAGAAGCTGCAGGAACCAAATGGAATTTTCTAAAATTTGAACCAGGACTTGTAGGTGGACATTG
>JAGPGB010000010.1:0-12791 GCA_018056215.1 Bacteroidales bacterium
TAATGGTTCTATTAATACCTATCATTATTTATTATGTTAGAAATTTAATAGTTCAATTAAGGTTAAATGCTATAGCTTTTTTCCTTAATGTACTTTTATTACTTGGAATGTTATTAATACCTGATATCTGGGCTAAAAACGGTTTTTTATTTAAATATGATACCTTTGGGGTTTTAATACCTATTATTTCTTTTGTGATGATAATCCTAGCAAATAAATATATTAGATCAGATATCCAGAAAATTAGCAGTGCTAGTAGGTTAAGATAATTAATAATTTTTTTATTTTAAAAAAAATATGTATCTTTGCAATTGGGGTAAGTCCTACACAACCAGCTCCTGCGAACTCCCCCAGGTCCGAGAGGGAGCAAGGGTAAGCGGTCGTAGCGGTGTGATGTAGGGTACTTACCCCTTTTTTATTGCTTAAAAAATTTTACCCTATTATGAAATTATTTATTAATACAATAAATATCGAAGATGTTAGAAATATTAAAGATTTTGATATAATTAGTGGTATCAATATTGAGTTATCTGATATAGAAGCTTTAGGTATTAAGGATAATAATCAGATTTTAACTCATTATAATTCTATTTGTAATTTGATTAAAAAAGAATTATTAGTAAACATTAAAGCGAAAGATTATGAAAATATTTTAAGAGAAGTAGATATTTTAATGTCTATTAATGAACTTATTACTGTTAAATTGCCTGCTACTACTGATGGTATAAAAGCTATAATTAATTTATCTAAACAGAAAATCAATACTTTATGTGATAGCATCATGTCCCCTTCTCAAGCAATTTTAGCTGCAGAGGCAGGTGCTTCTTATATAAGTATACCTATGATAAACACCAAACTATCAGGTATCGATTCTATGCATTTAATTTCTCAAATTATTAATATATATAATGAACAAGGATATGATACTTTTATTTTAGTTGACCAGATTTCCAGTTCTATAGAGTTATCTCAAATAGCTCTTCTAGGTGCTGATGGACTTATCACTAATATGAGCATTTTTTTATCTTTTTTTAAAAATACAATTACCATCAATGATTGACATTTAGTTTAAAATATTATAACAAATTTGATAATTCTTAGAATAATATGTTATTAAAGATTCATCCAGAAGATCCTCCTCAAAGGCAAATTAATAAAATCGTAGAAATACTAAATGACGGTGGCATAGTGATCATTCCTACTGACAGTGTTTATGCTTTTGCTGCTAATCCATTTAATAAATCTGCAGTGGAAAAAATTTCTAGAATTAAAAAAATAGATTTCAATAAAGCTACTTTTTCGTTTTTAGGATCTAATTTATCTATTCTAAGTGAATATACTAAACCTATTCCTAATGAAATTTTTAGATTAATGAAATCTGTTTTACCAGGACCATATACTTTTATTTTACCTATTAATAATAAAATACCTAAAATCTTAGAAAATCGTAGAAAAACTATTGGAATACGTATACCAGATAATAAAATTGTCCATGCTATTGTAGACACTATTGGGCATCCCATAGTTTCTTCTTCTATAAAAGTAAATGACCAAATAGGTAATGAATATATTTCAGATCCAGAACTCATTTATGAAATGTATATGGATATAGTAGATGCTGTCATAGATGGAGGTCCAGGTGGTCTAATACCTAGTACTATAATAGATGCTACTGGTGAAATACCTGTTTTAGTTAGAAAAGGGGCAGGACCAGTTAATTTTTTAGATTTATTAGATGAAGGAGAAAATATTTAACTTTTTTCATTATAAGATTACAAATAGATCCATTGAAAATTATTTTAATGTTTTAAATAATGATACCATTAGAATAGAACGAATTATTTCTTTTGGTCAACAAAGTCCTCCAGATTTTTGGTATGATCAAGATGAGAATGAATGGATATTACTACTAAAAGGTAAGGCTAAATTAGAATTTATAGATAGAAAAATTACTCTTAACAAAGGCGACTCCTTACTCATCCCTGCTCATGAAAAACATAGAGTAGCTTATACTCATAAATACAAACCCACTATTTGGTTAACAGTTTTTTTTAAAAGTAAATCTATCTAAAAGCTTAATATATAGCTCAATCCAATAAGATTTAATCAACTAATTTATAATAAATACTTTATATTACTGAAATTTTAATTTTCTCTTGTCTATTATTATTTTTTTAAAATCTAAACTATCTGTCAGGCTATTTATTTCATTTTTATTACCTATTATATACACATTATCTGCATTAGATATTATAGGATTATTGACATAAAACGAATGAGTTTTTACTTTTTCATTTATTTCATATTTATTTTTTTCTTTACAAAAATAATATGTGCAAAAATCATCTATTTTGGGCTGAATATTTGGTAAATCTATAGAATCTGGTTTAATAACAATATAATTAAATTTTTCTTGTTCTTTTTGTCCGATAATTGCATACTTATAATTTAATGATTCAAAAGATGGATTGTAACGAATTCTTTTTATTAAAGAAAAATTATATGTTATACCAAAGAGTAATACAGCAGTTAATAAATATGGAAAAATTTTTATTTCTTTAAAATAAATTTTAATTGTTATCAATATAATTATTATTCCTATCATTATTGCTGACAATGGTGTTAAAAAAATATTAGGTATAGTAGAATAAGGTAGATTAGATACTATTCCAATAAAATTTATAAATATTTTAACTAAGAATGAAAATATCATTGCAATAAATCCACCTAATACAGGTATAAATGCGAATATTATTGTAATAAATCCAGCATAAATCAATAATGAAGCAAATGGTACTGCTATTAAATTTGCAATTATAAAATAAGTAGGAAATTGATGAAAATAAAATAAGGTGAATGGTAATGTGCCTAACTGCGCAGCCATCGTAACTGATAATGAACCTATTAACCATTTCAGCCATTTTTTATTAGTTTTAAAAATATTTATTAATGGAGTATAAAAAAAGAATATTCCTAATACAGCAGAAAAAGATAACTGAAAACCTAATGAATATAATTGTAATGGATTAATAACTAATATGATCAATGCTGCCGCTGCTAATGAATTATAATTATTCACATTTCTATTAATAACTGGGCCTAATTGTAATAATGTAAGCATAATAGCAGATCTCACTACTGATGGCATAGCTCCGACCATTAATGTATATAACCATAATGTTATTATAGCTAATGGTATTGTAATTTTATTTTTATATTTTAATGGAATTATTAATGAAAATAGCAAATATATAGCTCCATAGATTATAGCTACATGCAGTCCAGAAATAGATAAAATATGTACAACTCCTGCTTGCTGAAAGTCTTTTATTATATCTGCATCCATTACGTCCTGATATCCTAATAGCATTGCACTTATTAAATTAGCTGATGAGTTATCTGTAATCTTCTCATAAATTAATTTTATTAATTTATTTCTAAATAATATGAATTTTTCTAGTAAATTGCTTTTACGTTCAATAATTTTAAAGTCATAATCATTTATATAACCGATATGATATATTTGCAGGTTTGCTAAATATTTAGCATAATCAAATTCATATGGAAATTTTATCTCATTAGGTGATTGCAAAGAATTTCTAAATATAATCGAATGATTTGCGCGATTAAAACTATCAATGGGCAAATTAAGATATAATAATACTTTACCATTAGTATTGACCCACTGAGTATCTATTAGCATCTTGTTTATCTTAACTGTAGCTTTAGTTTTAGTTTGAGAAAAAGACTTTGTATTTATTACATCTCCATATAGATATGAAGCTTTATCAATATAATTTTCATAATAGTCTACCCTATTCTTTTCATCTATAGAATAACTTCTAAAATATCCTAATGATAATATAGAAATAAATATAGCTATTGATAAAAATTGTGTTGATGATATGATAGTTTTAGTATAAAAAAGATAAAAACCATAAGAAATAAATAATAGAAAAGTTGTAGTCAATGTTATGAAATAATAAATACTATGATTTGGCCAAAAATGATATATGCTAATACCTATGATATATAATAATGCTATTCTAACTATTGGTGCTTTTGACCAATTCATAATCATCAATAATTAAAAATATATATCTTAGTATTGGGATAATAATAGTCTAAAATTTCAGTAAAAGTTTTACCTTCTTTAGCCATTTCTATTGCTCCCTCTTGGCTCAATCCTACTCCATGTCCATAGCCTCGTCCATTAAAGATCACTTTGTCTCCTTCAGTAGCAATATTAAAATAGGTAGATTTGAGATTAAAGTCTTCTCTTATTTTTCTTAATGTCAATGTATCAATAAAGTATTTTTTTCTTAAAGGTTGGTAAAAATTTGTTGCATTTTCAAAATTTTTATTTGTAGAATCTATACCAAATTTAGCTAGATAAGACAGCCATTGATCTTTGGGCATAGTGTAAGTCCATGTACTATTTTTAGATTTAGTGCTATATTCATCCTTTTTTGTAATAAGATATGGCAGCGATTTACCCCAATAATTTTCAGAACTATTTGTCAACCCTCCACTATTAGAATGATAAACAGCCAAAATAGGTAAATTATTACTGTCTACAATTATCATATTTTTAGTTTCATCACTCGCTTTAATGATTGTTTGATTATTGCATTTACCTCTATATACCTGACAATGCGTTGTATTACACAAATCATATTTATCATTTATATGTTTTTTTTCTATATTTATCATATATAATGTATATGTACGGATAACAATTGCTTTGGCTTTATAAAATTCATAAGGTAAATTAGGATATGTCTCAGATAATATCACTGAAGCAACATATTTGTCTATATCTATTTGATTTATAAATGTAATGCTACTACCATTTTGAGGGTAAAATATAGCATTATCTTCGTATTCTATCCATTTATCATTAATTTTAGTAATAAAAGAACTATTTTCTTTTTTACAAATTAATAAAATGCTGTCTCCTTGTATATTTTGTAATCCGAATCTTACATTTAATTTATTAAAATTATTCTCTATTGTAATACTATCATTCTTTTTCAAAAAAACAGTATCATAACCATTAGTTAGGGCATAGTCACCCTCTGATATTTTAATGTTCAGATTATATAAATCATTTTTAATGCCTATTCTTACTAAAACTTGAGCTGTTAACGAAAAATTTAAAAATAATAAATTTAACAAAATAAATATGGAAAAACTACTTTTGGGAAAACTCATAAATAATATACTCTATTTGCACAAATTATTCATTTGGCAAATTTAAATAAAAAATTTTTGCCATTCATTAATATTATTTTTAAAAAAATAAATGAATCGAAATAGGCGTTTTGATAATTAATTATGTTAAAAAAATTTTATAAAAATAAAATACGCTAATATTAATTACATGCTATAATTAATACAGCATTGGGAAATTAATTAATTACACAAATGAAACATATGTTTTTATCAAATCATTGAAACGGTTGATTATTTTAAATATGTTTAAAATAAAATATGATATAATATTTTAAATAAATTATAATTAATACTTTTCTAATTGTAGATTATAAAGAAAATTATTTAAAATTAAATTTTTAAATAATTTGTCAATAAAATATATAATAATATTGATTTTAAACATTTTAATATTATTAATTAAATATCATTACTTATTTTAAACAAAAAATATGTGATTGTTTAAATTACTTAATAGTAAAGAGATAAAACACATCCTTTAAGTTTTCATTCATATTTCATTTTTAATTTATAAATGTAATTCTTCAAAAAATGTCCCTCATTTTATCAAAAAATATTTTTTTTGTTTCTTTCTATTCTTAGTTGGTAAAGCTAGAATTTTAAAAAAAATATTTTGACACAAATCACACTACTATTAAATCTACTTTTACTTATATATACTTATTTAGTTATTTATTAAAAATATAATTAAATAAAGGAATTTTTTTATTAATAATGGATAATTATCTCAGCAGCTTTTTTACTAGCTCCACAAGTTCCCAAAATTTGTTTTAATTCTCCGAAATGATTAAGCATTTGCTCTCTATATGATGTATCAAAAATTATTTTATCTAATTCTTTTTGAATCTCATCAATAGTGCATTTATCCTGTATTAGTTCTTTTACTATTTCAGCATTATATATTAGATTTACTAAAGAAATAAATGACACACGAGCCACCATTCTAGCTATCAAATAAGATATCCAATTTGCTTTATAGCAAACAACCAGAGGTACATCAAAAATAGCAGTTTCTAGTGTAGCTGTGCCACTAGTTACAATGGCAGCAAAAGAATTTTGTAATAATTCATAAGTTTGATTTATTAGCAATTGATCGGGTGCTACACCACTATCTAAATAAATATTTTTATCTATAAATGATAATCCTGCCACATAAATTTGAAATTTATTTTCATAAGGTTTCACTGCTTTGATCATAATAGGTAAAAGAAGTTTTATCTCTTGCAGTCTACTGCCAGGCAGAATAGCTATGATGGGTTTATCTGCTTTTATAGTATTTTTATTACTTTGTTTAAAAGTCTCAATGTGGTCTAACAAAGGATTACCTACATAATGTACTTTTAAATTATAATTTTGGTAAAATTTTTCTTCAAAAGGTAAAATTGAAATAGGTATATCGACGTATTTTTTAATTTTTTTAGCTCTAGATCTATTCCAAGCCCATGCCTGTGGCAAGATGTAATAATAAGTTTTAAAATTATTTTTACGTAACCATTTTGCTACTCTAAGGTTAAATCCAGGAAAATCAATTAAAAGTATCTTGTCAGGGTTCAGATTTGTTATAGTTTCTTTAAATTCTTTAAAATTTTTTAAAATTTTATTTAAATTCATTAATACCTCTACAAATCCCATAAATGCTAATTCGGTGATAGGTTTTGTAATATTAACTCCTGCATTTTTCATGAGTTCACCACCCCATCCATAGATGATAGCTTCTTTATCACTGTCAAAAATTGCTTTAGCTAAATTACTACCATGTAAATCTCCCGAAGGTTCCCCTGATAATATGAAATATTTCATAAAAAGTGTTAAGCAGTTAAATCATCTAAGAAAAAAATAAAAAAGCCTATTGCAAAGACAAAAGTATCTAATAATATACCACGACCAGTTTTATCAAATTTAAGTTTAACCATATAATGTCTGAAAGGTATTAAATTACAAAATACTGCTATAACTATTCTAGTTGATAATCTGAAAACTTTATCATCTGGACCTTTGCTAAACAACGCTTCAAAAATGGCTAATAAACCAAAAATTATTAAAGGAACAACAATTCCCATAATGATTCCTAGGCTCCAACTATCTCTATTAAAAAATCTTCTAATCATAGCTCCCATGCTTTCAATTGACTCATTAGTGCATAATCAGTCATGTCCAAAGATAGAGGAGTAATAGCTACATAGCCTTGTTTCACCCAATATTCATCACTATCATCGCCTATATCAGTAAAAACAAACTCTCCATCTAACCAATAATAAGGATGTCCATGAGGATCTATTCTTTTTTCGAAACGTTCTACCCATTTAGCTTTAGCCATTCTACAAACTTTTATTCCTTTTGGATCAGCTATTGCTGGGAAATTAACATTTATACACATATTCCTATTATTCGTTGCAATGTACTCTAATGCTCTATTGACAATGTGTGTAATGAAATCTCTGAGTATAGAAAAATCATAATCATGATAATAAGAATCTACCGAGAAACCTATAGATGGTATACCTAACATAGCACCCTCTATCACTGCTGCTAAAGTGCCAGAATAAAAAACATTACAAGATGTGTTTGAACCATGATTGATACCACTTAATATCAAATCTGGCTCACTATCAAATAGACAGTTCACTGCTAATTTTATATTGTCTGCTGGAGTACCACTAGATACATAAATAGACTCACCACAGTCATTGTGTTGCCTTAATCTTAAGGGATTTTTTATCGTTACTGCATGTCCAGTACCACTCATTTCAGTCTCAGAACTAATAGCTACGATCTCTCCAAAAGGTTTTACAAATTCTATTAAACTCTTTAACCCTTTGGCTCTATATCCATCATCATTTGTAATCAATATTTTAGCCATCTAACTTTTTTATTTAATTTTCTTGCAAAATTAATCATTTTTTGAGTGATGTAAAAAACCAAAATTGATATTTGTACGCTTAATGTAAAGAAATACTATATGTAAATAAAAAAATTCTGAAAATAAAAAAGAATAATTATTTTTTTGAAATTATGTAAGATTCTAAATTTTTTAATTGCATAAATATCTATATTTTTGTAATCAAAAAATCAAACATAAAGAGATGAAAAAATTAATAATTTTAGCTTTGTTATTAGTGAATATTTATGCATATTCTCAAAATAATTTACCTAGTGTAAACATTTTTGATCTTAATGGGAATATTTTTAATACAGATTCCATCCACAATAATGGTAAACCAGTGATAATAAGTTTCTGGGCTACATGGTGCAAACCTTGTATTCAAGAGCTAAATGCAATATCAGATGTATATGAAGAATGGCAAGCCAATACTGGTGTGAAACTTTATGCTATTAGTATAGACGATCAGCGTACTAGTGCTACTGTTGCTGGATTTGTAAAAGGTAAAAATTGGCCTTTTATTATCTTAAAAGATACTAACCAAGAGCTAAAAAGATTATTAGGAATTAATAATATACCTTATGTGATAATTCTCGACAGTAATAGACATATAGTATGGACACACACCTCCTACTCTATGGGTAGCGAAGAAGAAATCATTAATAAAGTCAATGAAATATTAAATATAAAGGTAGAGTAATAGATAACCTTTTTTTAATTTGCATGAACTAACAATTTACTTGTTTTTTTAGTGTTTTGGGCATAAAGTTAATTGTTGATAGGATGATTAGAAAACAAGGTGCATATAAAACAAGATAAGGGAAATAAAAGTATAGCAGTTTTAACAAAATGTTTTAATTATTTTTACTATTTTAAAACTAAAATCTTTGATGATTTTTATTTGTTATTTGTTAAAAGGTAATATATCCATAATAGGTGTTTTTTGGGGGTGGCTCATCTGTAAATTTGTTTTACTGACTATTTCAGGGCTAAAGCCCATTCCTTTTTCTTTGCTCTTCTACGACCTAAAGGTCGTGGTTAATTAAACGTATTACCTTTAATAGCTTGAATCAGTATTTTTATTATATTTATTGTAATTTTAAATTTGTTTAGCATTTACCTTCTGTATTAAAGAAATTTAGCACAGAACCAATATTATAAATTAAAAAAAGGAGGATAACTAATTATCCTCCTTTTTTAATATTAAATTTATTAAAATTGCTTATTTAATTACAGCTTGGAAGTCGCTATTATTTGCATATTTTAGAAATTCACGATCAGTTTTAGCTTGAGCTTTTAGATTAGCATCTTGAACAGCTAATTTGAGATTATCTATCATCATAGAATTATTTCCAGTACGAGCACCTACGATAGCCATTAAGTAATAAACTTCTGGAGTTTTATTAGGTATGCATTCTAGAGTACGAGCAGCACTTGTATAATCAGTAGATAATAACTGAGCAAGAGCTATATTATATCTACAAGATTTGCCAGCAAATAGTTTCAATGCACCAGCATAGTCGCCTTCTACAATTTTTAATACACCTAAATTATAATTAACATCGACACCTGCTTTAGCTTGTTCAAAGTATTCTTTTGCTTTATCATATTGTTTGTTCCATGTAGCTATAACACCTAAATTATTTAATACTAAAGGATTATTAGGAGATAAAGTATTAGCTTTTTCTATAAATGGGGTAGCCTCAGCGAGTTTATTTTGTGATAGTAGTATATATCCAGCATTATTCCAAAATTTCCAATTGGATGGATAAATTTGTGTACCAGATTTATAAATTTTTAGCTTATTATCTATATTTTCAGTGAGAGTAGCAGCATATAATAATTCTTCAGCTTTAAGACTGTCTGGTGCAGTGAGACTAAGTCTAGCTATGTCAGCATCTGTACGTTTAGGTTCGAAACATGAGACTACTATTTCAGCACGACGGAGAGGTTCTAATATAGCCTCTACCTCAGCATACACTACACTCATATTTTTAATTTCTCTTTCTCTTTTTGCTTTATCTGTTTGAGATTTAATAACATTGATAATAGCTTGTTTTTCTGGTAGATTGGATTTTTCGATAGCTTGCATAAATCCATCGAAATCTTCACCTTTGCCATTTATTGCGAGAGGAGCTTCGCGTTTTACTTCTGCATATTTTTTCTTTTGAGTTTTAGCAATTTCTTTATCTAGTTTCTCTATATAACTCTCGATATATTTTTTAGCAGCTGCTGCTCTATCATTTGATAGATTAGCATTATATTGTTCCTCACCTTCTGGAGAAGCCCATGCATTAATATCTATACTTTTGATTTTCCAATTAAGATTAATGAAATCTTTCAAATCTTGTATTGCTTTTTTATTTTCATCTAGTTTATTTAGTTTTTGAGTTTCAGAAAGTTTAGAGCTATTATAATCAAAATATAAATTTGCATTTTTAGAAATAATAACTTCTTTTTTATAGCCATGCTCAGCTAATGAGAGATCCTGATCTCTACCAATGCGAGTAGATGTATAGATTACACCATCAGCTAATTTCACTTCACCTAAATCAACAGTTTTTTTACCTTTAGTAGCTTTAGCATTTACAACAAGCTCAGAGACATTCATTTCTGGTTGATAAGGTATTACGTCTGACCATGTAAAACTACCACCAGTTTTTTTATTTATTTTATTGTCAGTAGTTAATGCTTGCTCACCACCTATCTTAATAGATTTGCAAGTATAGCTACCACCATCCCATTTGAGCACTGGCGTGAAATCTACCACTACTTTTTTACCAAAATATTTAGCAGGTATATTACCTTTAACAGAAACATTGATTTTGCCACCATGTGTTTCTAATACTTGTGGTGTAGTTTCATACTTAACAGTATCATACTTTTTAGCCATTTTTTGTAAATCACAACTAGTGAATATCATTGCTATGGCTAATAAAAAAATCGAAAAAAACTTTCCTTTCATATAAATTAATTTTAGGGTTTTGACTTTGCAAATTTAAATAATTTTTTTAAAATGAAAAATATTTTTAGCTCTGCATGATTATAAATTTTGTAATAAATATAATCTTACTAATTAAACTTTTTTATTGTTAAAATTAATAATTATTCCTATTAAAAATTCAATTAGTTCGCATTCTAATAAATGATAGATTTTTTAATAATTTTTTTTAATCAAATACATAGAAGGTAAATTAGTATCTATTTTTTGTATATATAAATTATCATTATCTAGATATAAATTTATTAATCTAGCATCATAAGGAGATTTAATCAAGATAGTATCATTTTTATTATATGTAGATTTTATATTTTGAGCTATTTCATAGTGTATGTTTTGCTCAGGAAATTTAGAATTCTCATTTTTGAAATAAATAGGAATACAAGATATTAACATGATAATAACAAAAAAGGATGTCGCTCCATATGATATTAATTTTTTATTTTGATTTTCAAATAAATTAAATAATGAATAACCCAGCAGTATCATTGCATAAGGAACCACAAAATTTGTATACAAATTTTGAAATAATATAATATTACCAGAATTTATAGATAATGCAATAGCTAAAAAAGTTTGAGTAAAAATTAAAATCAAAAGAGAAATTATTATTTGTATAGTATTTTTGTCATTTTTAATTTTTTTAAGCAAATAGATAACCATACCAAGGGGAATGATAAGTAGTAAAGCTATATATCTAATTTGTAAGCCCAAATTTTGCAATCCTATACCAAAGAACCAAAGCCAATCTTGAATACATGCAGCAATAATATTTTTGAAAGTGGCAGGCATAAAATAGATTTTTTTAGTTAGTTCATAATTTTTTACTTCTTCCTCAAATAAAGGAGCATTAGATGCTAGATTTTTCAATCCTTCAAAACCACCAAAATATAACCAAATAGAAAATAATGTTAATGAACACAAAACTGCTAGTGAATATTTTTGCCAAGAAGCTCTATCACGGACAAATAAAATAAAAATAATTGCATGAGAAATGAAAATAGTATAAGTTAAATAGTGAGATAACATAGCAATAACTACAGAAAGAGAATAAAAGATAAAAATTTTGCTTCTTTTATCTTTTTTAAAAACAATCTTAAAAAAGAAATAACTACTCAATAAGCTAAAAAAAGTTGCAGTAGTATATGCTCTGGCTTCCTGACTATAAGCAATAAATAAAGGATGTATAGCTACTAAAAAAGCTATTAAAAGAGATAATTTTTTGTTATTTGATAATAATAAAGAAACTTTATAAGATAATATGATTAGCAGTAACCCAAACAATAATGATAATAATCTAACTGACAAATCACTATTACCAAAAATTTTAACCCAGTAGTGTAACATTATGTCATAAAATAAAAAGTTTCCATAATTATTTGATAAAAAATCTACCTTTTCACTGGTAACACCTTTAACAACATTTTTTACAGTATTTTCATTTTGCAAAAAGTGATTGTCAAAAACTTTTGGTAAAGAATTAATATCATAATATTGTCCATTAGCTGTCAATATACTAGATTCTTCATCTCCCCAAATACCATATCTATCAATATGATAAAACCTTAAAATAAATCCAAGGAGTAATATTAAAATAAGTTGAACTTTTATGTTTGTAAATTTTTCTTTATTAAATCTAAGTTCTCTGTTTTGCATGAGAATATTTTTTAAATA
>JAGPGB010000010.1:12891-14924 GCA_018056215.1 Bacteroidales bacterium
TATCAATATGATAAAACCTTAAAATAAATCCAAGGAGTAATATTAAAATAAGTTGAACTTTTATGTTTGTAAATTTTTCTTTATTAAATCTAAGTTCTCTGTTTTGCATGAGAATATTTTTTAAATATTACATATAACCCAATATTTTTAGCATAGATTTATAACTTTGTTCTTTAGCATAAAGTTTAGTGTAATATTCTTTATCTTCATCTAAATCTATTAATACATGTTTAGGAGCTGGTATTAAACAATGTTGTATGCCACCATATCCTCCTAGAGCTTCTTGATAGGCACCAGTATGGAAAAAGCCTAAATATAAAGGATCACTTGCAGTAAATTTAGGCAAAAAGATAGCATTAGCATGAGCTTCGGTGTTATAATAATCTCTACTATCACAAGTGAGACCACCTAAAAAGACTCTTTGATATTCATAATCCCAATGATTAAGGGGTAATAAAATAAATCTTTGATTTAGTGCCCAAGTATCTGGCAGAGTAGTCATAAAAGAGCTATTGATCATATCCCAAAGCTCTCTATCATTTTGTTGTTTTTGATCTAAAATTTTATAAAATATCGCTCCAGCCTCACCAACAGTATAAATACCAAATTCAGAATAAATATTCGGTTCAGGTACATTATTTTGATTACAAATAGTTTTGATTTGATTTAGTATTTCCTCTGCCATATATTGGTAATCATAATCGAAATTTAATGATGTACGCACCGGGAACCCCCCACCAATATTGAGAGAATCCAAAGTAGGGCATTCACGCTTCAGTTCTACATAAACATTTACTGCTTTAGCTAACTCACTCCAGTAATAAGCATTATCTCTAATACCTGTATTTATGAAAAAATGTAACATTTTCAGTTCAAAATTGGGATGATTTTTTAGATATAATCTATAATATGGAACAATATCATTATATCTGATACCTAGACGAGAAGTATAAAACTCAAAGGTAGGTTCCTCCTCAGCAGCTATACGTATCCCTAATTTTACTTTAGCATTTTTTTTAAATCGATATTCGAAAAGTTCATTTTTATTATCTATTACTGGGATTACATTTTCGAAACCAGTATTTACTAATCTACAAATGTTTTCGATATATTCTTTTCGCTTAAATCCATTACAAATGATAAATCTATCTTTAGGTAAAAGTCCTTGATCATATAATTTCTCTATAATATTAATATCAAAAGCACTACTAGTCTCTAAACCAACATTATTTTTAAGTGCTTCAGCTAATACATATGAAAAATGATTACTTTTAGTACAATAAGCATAAAAATACTCGCCTTTGTAATCTAATTTTGCCATAGCAATATTAAATATTCGCCTAGCATTTTGAATTTTTTTACTTATAGTAGGTAAATATGTTATTCGCAATGGAGTACCATATTGCTCGATAATATCCATCATATTAATATCATTCCAATATAGTTCATTCTCTATAACCTTAAATTCATCTGTAGGAAAATCAAAGGTTTGCTCTACTAGATCTAAATACTTTGTCTTCATTTATTTTTTACAAAAAATTTTTAAATGTGCAAAAATAATGTAATTACTTTATATAACAATAAGTAAATAAAAAATTTTTTAAAAAAATCTTTTAATATCTTTAATAACATATCTATTGCTATTTATAAGATATTTTTATTTTTTTAATGATTAAAAAATTATTGAATATTTATAATTTTTTAATCAAATCTAACTAACTTAGTTTTTAAAAAAAGTTAATTTAATAATAAAATTATGTATTTTACTGAGATCTCACATCATTCCCCATTATGTTGTTATTTTTATGCTAAATTTTATAATATTTATCATATTATAACGTATTTTCAATATTTATAATACTTTTGCATTCTTAAAAAAATTTAAAAAAGATAATGCATTTAAAAATTTTATTCATTTTTAATTTATTAATAATAAGTGCTTGGCTAACAGCACAAAACTATACAATCTCTGGATATGTAAAAGATGCTAATAGTGGAGAGCAAATAATAGGAGCATATGTATATATCACTGA
>JAGPGB010000180.1 GCA_018056215.1 Bacteroidales bacterium
TTCTCCTCTTTCTTTCACATTGCTTCTGCAACTACAAATGCACTACCCCCTACAAATATTAAATCTTTACGATTGGCACATCTTTTAGCTTCATATAGAGCCCTTCTTACAGATTTATAGCTTTTACCATTTAGATGGATCTTCTTAGCTTTTTCTAATAAAATTCTGGAATCTAAAGCTCTTGGTACATGTGGACTACAAAAATAATATTCAGCTTCTGAAGGAAGTAATTTCAATATACCTTCCACATCTTTATCTGCCATCATTCCCCATACAATATGCAATCTTTCTTTTTCAATATTATTTAGCATTTCAACTAAATTATTTACAGCACCTACATTATGTCCAATATCCATTATTATTGGAACATTATTTGGTATATAGCTCCATCTACCAAAGAGTCCAGTATTTTCTATAATCCTACTAAATCCATTTTTAATGTGATAATAGTTAATTTTATATTTATAAGATTTTAAAATTTCTATATTACATAGTACTGTTTTCATATTTTCTATTTGTACTTTGCCTACTAATGGAGATGTGAGTTTATATATTTTTTTATTTTCATCATTTAATTCTACCTGTATTTTAGGAGGCATTAAAGATTGATAAAACTTTTGGGTAATAAATTTATCGTTAGCAAAGGTAATTGGAGCATTATTTTTTTGAGCAAATTGCTCGAAAACTGGTATAGTTTCTAAATTTTTCTCTCCTATTATGCAAGGAACATTAGGTTTAATAATTCCTGCTTTTTCTGTGGCAATTTGTTGTAGTGTATTTCCCAGTAATTTCATATGATCAAAAGAAATGCTTGTAATTATTGATACTAATGGACGAATAACGTTTGTAGCGTCTAATCTGCCTCCTAATCCAGTTTCTATAACAGCTATATCTACATCTGATTCTGCAAAGTAGCAAAAAGCCATTACAGTATTTATTTCGAAAAAACTAGGTTTTATTTGCTCAATTAAATATAAATTTTTTTTGGTGAAATTAGTAATCCAGTGTGCTGGTATCATCTGTCCATTTATTTTTATTCGCTCACGTATTGTTTTTAAATGCGGTGAAGTATATAGACCAACTTTATAACCAGCTTCTTGCAATATCGATGCTATCATGCTACTCACACTACCTTTACCATTAGTACCAGCAATATGGATAGAAGGAAATTGCAAATGAGGATTATTAAATTTTTCAAGTAGTAATAATGTTTTTTCTAAACCACCTTGATAACCAGCATTACCTTGTCTTTCATACATAGGTAATTGCTCCATGATATATTTTTCTGCTTCTGCAAATGTCATCAGTTTTTATTTAGAAATATTCTTTTAAAAATTGATTTATTAAGAATAAGCTCTCTGATCTCTACCTTCGTAGTAATTAATAAATGCATTATTAATTATTCTATATCCTCCAATGGTAGGAAAATCGCCAGTAAAATACCAATCTCCTTTATTATCTGTTAAGACTTTATGAAGGCCTTCAAGAGTTTGAAAGATAATGGTTAATTTAGTTTTATTCCCAAGTGGAGTAACTAATTCCTCAATTTTTCGTGTTATTTCATCATCAGTAAAAGGTTTATAAATCAATGAAACATAATTTTCTAATTTATCATCAGATAAAGAATCCTGTTCTTTGCATTTATCATAAACATATTTTATCAGTTTATCTTGATGGCGTTCTTTAAGTAATGCGATAGCAGCTTGAAAAGCAATAAATTCTTCTAACTTTGCCATATCTATCCCATAGCAATCTGGGTATCTAATCTGCGGAGCTGTAGAACCTATTATTATTTCTTTAGGCTCTAATCTATTAAGCATAGTAATGATGCTTTTTTGCAAAGTAGTACCACGTACTATACTGTCATCTATTGCTACGACTCTATCAATATTTGGTTTTACTACTCCATAAGTAACGTCATACACATGACTTGCTAGCCCATTACGTTTAGATTCTTTTGTTATAAAAGTACGATGTTTTAGATCTTTTACTACTAAAGTATCTGCCCGCGCATGAGAATTTAGAATATCACGTAAATCTTTATCTGTTATGTTTTTATCGGTATTAATTAAATTTAAAATTTTTTCTTTTTTTTGAGAATCCAACCATTTTTCTATTTCAGCATATAATCCTAAAAAAGCAACTGTAGATGTATTGGGTATATAAGTAAAAACTGTATTTTCTACATCATTGTCAATAGCTTTTAGTATGGGTTCTGCTAACATTGCTCCTAACATTTTTCTTTCTTTATATATGTCTCTGTCAGTTCCACGACTGAAATATATATGTTCGAAACTGCAAGATTTTTTCTCAGGTATATGTTCTACATATGGAACTATAGATAGTTCTTTATTTTTTTTCAAAATTAAAACATGTCCTGCTGGCATTTCTTTTATATCATCTGTTTTAGCATTAAAAGCAGTTTGTATCGGAGGTCTTTCTGAAGTTACTACAAAAAATTCGTTATCCATATAATAATATGCTGGCCTAATACCTCGTGGATCGCGAAACACAAACGAATCACCATGTCCTAAAACTCCAGCCATCACATAACCACCATCAAAATTTTGTGTAGCTTTTCTCACAATAGAAGTTATATCTAAATTATCTGCTATCATAGGTGAAATCTCAGCTTTAGTATATCCCTCAGCTTTATATTTTTCATATAAACTATTATTCATCTCATCTAAATAGTATCCCAATTTTTCTAATACTGTTACTGTGTCTGAAGTTTCAATAGGATGTTGCCCATAATTGATTAGATCTTGAAATAATTGCTTTGAGTTTGTTAGGTTAAAATTACCAGCTAAAGCTAAAGTACGTGTACGCCAATTACTTTGTCGCAAATGTGGATGCACATATTCTATTTGATATTTACCATAAGTACCATATCGCAAATGTCCAAGATACAATTCACTGATAAAAGGGATATTTCTTTTTAGATATTCTCCATCATACAATAATGGTGAATTGTTTGTCTCTAAAATTCGGAGTGGTTCATATATTTTTTGAAAGATATCTATAATTGGTGAGTCTACATTAGATCTTATTCTATCTAAATATTTATATCCTGGCTCTACATCCAATTTTACAGAAACTACTCCTGCACCATCTTGTCCTCTATTATGCTGCTTTTCCATCAATAAATATAGCATATCCAGTCCATGATAAGCACAATTATATTTATCTATGTAATATTCTAATGGTTTTAATAAGCGTAGTAGCACTATACCACACTCATGAGCTATAAATTCACTCATTTATTTTTTTGCAAATTTAAAAAATTAATACGAGAAATTAAATTTTAATTTGATAATTTCAAAATCTTTAAAACT
>JAGPGB010000181.1 GCA_018056215.1 Bacteroidales bacterium
CATATTCATCACTTATGATTTCATTCAGGAGATATTGCAATATGGTGATGAAGTAAAAGTTTTAAAACCAAATTCACTAGTAAAGACGATAAAGCATATACATAGAAATGCTTTGAGAAGATACTAACTAGCCAATTATATAAATCAACGAAATATATAATTATTTTTTTGTAACAAAATGAAATTTTATTACCCACAATAAACGTTATAGAACCTTTTATTTACTTTTATTATTAACTTTGCAAAAAAATAAAATTATGAAAATTAAAAATGTTCTTTTCTATGCATTAGTGATAATTTCTACTAATCTATTTTCACAAATTAATAACATTACCAATATTAATGATAATACCATAAATACTAATACACTCATTCAGGATATAATTGATTTAGAGAGTAATAAGGATTTATTATCTACTCAAGAGTTCATCTCCTCAGGAGATGGCAAGGTCTTTACTTTTGATTCATTGAGTAGTATAGCAGGTTCTGGAGTCGAAAAGATTTATCAACATACATATAAAGTGGATACTAGTTTTACTATATCAGCAAAAGATACATTAAGACTGATGAACTATGATACAATTAAATTAGCAGAAGGCATTACTATTACCATTGCAGGTTTTGCAGATTTCAGACCTTTAGATACAGCTGTCATTACTAGAGCTGATGACTTATCAGCTCCCAAAGGTATCTATATACAAGGTGATAGCTCTAGTGCTATAATTGAAAAGGTTAGATTTGAATATGCAGGCATTAAATCTAGCAGCATATCTGGTATAACAATTAAGTATTGCACATTTACTTTAGTAAATACCTCATTAAGTAGCTCGGCGATTAATTTAGTTAAAGGGAATAATCTTATAGAAAATTGTTCATTTATTAGTAATCAAAGTTCAGCAGTAGCAAGTGGTGCTAATATACCATGTTCATTGACTTTCACAAATAATTATTTATTTGATAATAATACAGACAATTCTAACAGACCTCAAATAAATATGGGACCAGCAGGTGATGGTAGTATTGTAATTACAAATAATACTATTATAGGAGCACAAAGATCAAAAGTTGGTGGTATAGGAGTGGCTAATTTACTTGGTGTAGCTGGCATAAATAATGTTACCATCAGCAATAATTACATAAATAGTTGTAGATATGGCATCACTACTAATGGGTCGATGAATGCTGTAATTTCTAATAATCAAATAATCGACAATAAATATGATCCTAATCCTATGACAGGTGGTAGTGGCATAAGTGTTTATGATGCTAATAATTTACAAAATACCATGATTACTAATAATAGAATTGAAGATAATCTATGGGGTATTACTATCGTGAGTGGTGGCAATGTTAATATTGGCAAATTATGCGTTGATAGTACTGATATAGATTTTAACCCTGGACAAAATATTTTTGTTAATAATGGGAATAATGGTCTTTTGTATGATTTATATAATAACTCTCCAAATACAATTTTTGCTCAAGGTAATACCTGGAATGTAACTATTCAAGATTCTATAAGTATAGAGGAGGTGATTTATCATAAAAATGATGACTCCACACTCGGGCAAGTAATCTATATGTATCATCCTATCATCGACAATACTACAAATTATTATAGCAATGATTTCGAATATTATTTAATTGATAAAAATTTATATTTTGTAAATGAGATTCCTAGAATTATTAAAATCTATAATTTGAATGGAGCATTATTATATAATCTTGAAAACAATACAAATAATAAAATTTCTTTAGACAATTTGAAATCTGGTATTTATATTCTGCATATAGAAAAAGATGTAATAGTGAATCGCAAAATTTTTATTAACTAAAAATCCTTAAAAATTTAATTTCGAAAATCTTGTTTTGTCATTTGTTCTAACCCTTTATAAATTTTAAGAAGACATTACATAATTTAATGTCATTTTTGTTATAAATCATAAAATAATTTATAATTTTGCAAAAAGTTTTGTGCATACAGTTTACTTGTCTTTAGGTAGTAATCTTGGCAATAAATTAGATTATATTTTTCAAGCAAAAATTTTCATTAAATCTGATATAGGACTCATATCTCAAGAGAGTCATTTGTATTTGTCTGAGCCATGGGGTTATGCTTCACATCACGATTTTATAAATCAATGTATAGAGGTAAAAACTTTTTTAAAACCTTTAGAATTACTTGATAAAATAAAAATTATTGAAAACCTGTTAGGTAGAGGAAACCATTCTAAAGAATATTATACTGACAGGACTATAGATATAGATATTTTATTTTATGATAATATTTGTTGTAAATACAAAGATATCATTACCATACCTCATCCACTTTTGCACAATCGCAGATTTATACTTTTGCCTTTATCAGAAATAGCTCCAGATTATGTTCATCCGCTTTTAAATGAAACCGTGAAAAATCTTTTACTACAATGCCAAGACGATAGTACCGTTACATCATTAGATCAAGTGAATTTATGAAATATATATGTATAGAAGGTTGTATAGGAGTAGGAAAAACATCGTTGGCTTGTATGCTTGCTAAAGATTGGAATGCACAACTAATATTAGAACAATTCGAAGAGAATGCTTTTTTACCTAGATTTTATAAAGAACCAGATAGATACGCTCTAGCTCTAGAGCTCAGTTTTTTGGCAATGAGATATAAACAATTAAAGATAGAAGTGAGAGAAAATATATTCTATGACATTAAAGTAGCTGATTTTATCTTTGATAAAACTTTTATTTTTGCTAATGAAACTCTAAAAGACACTAACGAATACGAGCTTTTCTCAAATATTTATGAAATTATGTCTAATCATATTGTCAAGCCAGATTTAATAATATTTTTATATGCTTCTATAGATCAATTACTCAATAATATAAATAAAAGAGGCAGATCATATGAAAAAAGCATCACTGCTGAATATTTAGAAAATATTCAAAATAGTTATTTACAATTTTTCTCTGCTCATCCAGAGTTGCCCATACTCTATCTAGATATTAATGGCATAGATTTTATAAAAAATGAAAAAGATTATTTAGATATTAAAGAGAAAATTAATTCATTTGTTAAATAAAATTAATAAAATGAGCATCCAACTCTACTATACCTACTCACAAAATATTAATTTCTGCTAATTAATTATATTCAATTAATAAATTAACAAGTTTGTAATATAGCTTTTAAAAGATGAACTACAAAAAAATTATTTTTGTTTATCAATGGCTTGATGGTACAATTTTGCAACTTCTTCCCAATTAATTACTTGAAACCAATTATCAATATATTCAGAACGTCTATTTTGATATTTTAGATAATATGCATGTT
>JAGPGB010000182.1 GCA_018056215.1 Bacteroidales bacterium
GTCCCACACTATTGCTCTATAATAATAAGCTCTACCGCTAGGATTTAGTTTTATTGCAGTATTCAAATTCTCTAAAGCTTGTGAATATAATTTTTTATTTATATAATAAATTCCTAGCTCTTCATATGCTAGAGTATTTTTAGAGTTCAGATAAATGGCTCTACGAATATCATTCAAAGGATCTTTATTGATAAATCTTTTTGCCATAGCTCTATAAACATAGGCTGTATCATAAGTTGGTCTTAATGAAATAGCAATATTAAGAGTATTTATTGCAAGTTCATAATTTTTCTGATCAATAAATATTTTTCCTAAAAGTAAATGATAATATGCATTTTTTTCTTCATAATTATTGATTAATAATTCTAATGCATGCTGTGCCTCTGGCAATTTATTATCTTTTATAGCCATATTTAGATAAGTAATTAGCATTTCTCGAGTATAGAAATTATGATATATAGCATTTGAGTAATCTGTGAAAGCTTCATTATTTTTCATAAGTTCTATATTAATATCTCCTTTTAGACAATAAGCTTCACCTATTAGAATACCTTTATTTATTAGATTATTACAATCTTTTATGGCATTATCATATTGGTTAAGGTTTTTATAAATTAGAGCTCTTTTTAAAAGGTATTTATATTCTGCAGGCTGTTCAGAGATCAAAAAATTAATTTCATTTAGAGCATTATTATAATCTTTTAAAGAAACATATGTTTCTACTAATAATTCATGTGCTGGATAGTAATATTTATTTTGTGAAATTACATCTATGAGGTCATTAATAGCTTCTTTATACATTTTATCATGGTAATAGTACTCAGCTCTCATGAATAAAGCTGGAGCATAGTCTTTTTTCATAGTTAAAACCTGATTTATTTGATTCATAGCTTCATTTTTATTATTTAAAGACATATAGCACTTAGCTTTAGCTAGATAAGCATCATAATAAAATTTATTCAAAGCTATAGCTTTATCATAGTAGACGATAGCTTGTTTGCAATTATTATTTTTAGAAGCATTCTCTGCTAGAACAAAAAAATCATAAGCAGATTGTTGAGAGTAAATATTTGATATTAATGATACAAAAATTGCAACAAAACTAAGGAATTTTCTCATATAAATTAGATTATCAGACAAAATTAAAACAATAAATTTAATAAATACAAAAATAAATGATTATTATTTATGAATTTTAAATTATTTTTGCATAAAAATATAAATTATGGCTGTAATAGAAAAAATTAGAAAGCGATCTTTGTTGTTATTAATAGCAATCGGTGGAGCAATGGTACTTTTCATATTAAGTGATTTATTATGGAAAGGTGGTGGTGGCAGACGTAGAATAGATCCAATAGCTAAGATATCTAATGAGGCTATTAATTATCAAGAATTTGATAATAAGATTGCAGAGCAAGAGATATTTATTAAGTTGCAATATGGAGAAAATTACAATTTCTCTCCAGAGGAAAAACATCAAATAAATAATTTTGCTTTAGAGCAATTAATAAATGAAAAAATTATTGATAAAGAATTTAAAAAAGCAAATATCAGTATTAGTGATGCAGAAATAGCTAGTTTATTCACTGGTAAATTAGTTCATCCTTTTATTCGTCAGATATTTACTGATCCTAAAACAGGTCAATTTGATCCTCGAGTAGTCCAAAATTATCTAGATAATCTGGAAACTATGACCGAAGATCAACAAAAACAATGGTATGCTATCGAAGGAGTAGTTTTAGACGAGCATAAATTTCAAAAATATTTCGGAATAGTTTCTAAAGCTTATTATTTGCCATCTAAATTAATTAATCAAAAATTAAATGATTACAATAATGAGCGTACAGTACAACTCATGGGACTAAAATATTCCACAATTGGTAATGATGAGATAAAAGTTTCTGATGAAGACTTAAAAAAATATTATGATGAACATCTATACATGTTTAAAACAGATCCTTTTGTAGATATAGATTTTGTAGTTTTTGATATTCTACCTTCTAAAAAAGATTTAGCAAAAATAGAAGCTTATATCAAGGAAGCATATGATTCATTGCGAAATAGCAGTCCAGAGAGAATACCTATTGTTGTAAATCAATTTTCTAAAATACCCTTTGATTCAGTATATGTAAAAATAACTGATTTACCTCCTCAAGCTGATACACTAACTCATGCTAGTAAAGGAACCATATTAGGACCATACCAATATAATAATGCTTGGTACATCACCTCTATATTAGATGAAAAAATCATTGCAGACAGTGTGAAAGCTAAACATATTTTGATAACTTATAAAGGTGCTAATAGATCTAATGAGAATGTTATCCGTACAAAAGAAGAAGCCGAGAAATTAGCAGATAGTTTATATAATATTCTAAAATCTACTAAGGATACTAATCTTTTTGTACAATTTGTTAAAAATTATAGCGATGATCAAGGTAGTGTGCAAACTAATGGAGATTTAGGGTGGTTTACAGAGGGTACAATGATAAAACCTTTTAATGATGCATGCTTTGCTACACCAGCAGGACAATACACTAAGGTAGAAACTGATTTTGGTATACATATCATCTATGTAGAAAAGAAAACAATGCCAGTGCCAAAATATTTAGTAGCTAATATTGTTTATCCTATTGAGCCAAGTAGCGAAACTATGGATAGCATTTATAATGTAGCAAATGGCTTTGCGATCTCAGCTAAAACAGCAAAAGATTTCGAAAATCAAATCACTGAAAAAGGTTATAATAAACGCTCGGCCGAAAGAGTAAAAAAAGAAGATTTCACTATTCCTGGTATAGAAAATGGTAGAGAAATTATAAGATGGGCTTATAATAAAGAAACTAAAGTGGGTACTGTATCAGCTGTTTTTGATTTAACATCTGAAAATAAAGAAGTAGTAGCATTACTAAAATATAGACAAGAATCCAAAAAGCCTTATTTGACTTTCGAAAGAGTAAAAGAAGAAATTCGTCCTTTTGTGATAAAAGAGAAAAAAGCAGATATATTAGTTAAAAAAATTAATGATGCTAAAACAAATGATTTGCTAGCATTAACTCAAAAATTGAATGCACAGCTAGATACCACAGTGATAACTTTTAATTCCTATAGTCTGCAATTTTATGGACCAGAGCCTAAGGTTATTGGCACAATGTCTATAATCCCTGCTCAAAAGATTAGTGATCCTATTAGGGGAGAAGGTGCTGTATTTGTAGGCAAAGTAATAGAAGAACATCAACGTGCTAATATAGATGCAAATGCATTGAGAATGCAAGAGACACAAATGCATAATTCTAAAGTTAATTATGAACTAACTAATTC
>JAGPGB010000183.1 GCA_018056215.1 Bacteroidales bacterium
GTAAATCAATTGCTAAAGTTGTGAATTCATTCAATTTTTCCATATAAGGATACCATATAGTTTTATTAAAGGGAAATCCATGAAAAAATAATATTACTGGACCACTTCCATTAATGCTATAAGAGATCTTACCATGTGAAGTGTCATAAAATTTAGTTTCCATATTTTTTTAACAAATTTACGTTAAAATTATGAAATATTGTAATTTACATTTATATATTCGTTTATATTGCTATTTTTTGAAATTTAACTTATTAAGAAAATAAATCTATTCAATATCATAATTACAATATTTTTTGTATTTTTGTTTTAGCAATATAATAATTTTGAAAAAATGTTTGCAAAGGATTTTATATATTCATCATTTGTAGCAATTAAAACTTCTACTACTATTAGAGAGGCTAGAGAGCTAATGAATGAATGGAAAGTTTCTCATTTACCTATTGTGAATAATGATATTCTACTTGGCATCGTAAATGAAGAAGATTTATTAGGTATCAAAGATGAAAATACTCCAATAGGTAATGTAGATTTATCTACTCCAATTGTATCTGTACAGTCGGATTCTCATATATTTGATATATTACAATTTTTAGGACAATATAAATTGTCTATTTGTCCAGTTACTAGTTCTAATATGCAATATTTAGGTTCTATAGTAGGTATAGATTTATTGCAAAAGTTATCTCCATTTATGAATATAGATAATCCTGGTGGTACTATCATTTTAGAAATTAAACCGATAGATTATACTATGACACAAATAGCTAGTATTGTAGAATCTAATGATGCACACATTTTAGCTACATTTATTCATGCTGATTCTGATAAAAATTTATTATATGTTTTTTTGAAATTAGACAAAATGGATTTAGCTCCTATTGTGCAGACCTTTAATAGATATGATTACATCATTTATGCTTCATATCAAGAGGAGGAATTTTACGAAGAATTGCAACATAATTACGACTTTCTAATGAGATTTTTAAATATTTAATTTATGAATATTTTAATTTTTTTTTCTCAATGGCGAGATATATTTTTTGATACAATAAAAGCTATAAGTTTATTTTGTGAAAAAGAAAATGGTAAGGTAGGAATATATTTCGATAATCAAAGCGATAATGAAAGGATAAAAAATAAAATTTCTCAATTTGAAAATATAATTATTGAAAATAATAATTTTAAGAATAAATATTGCTGTATAATTTCTCTTGGTGGCGATGGTACATTATTAGATACTTTACCAATTAGTTTAAAATATAAATTACCAGTTTATGGTATAAATTATGGTAAGTTAGGCTTTTTAACATGGGGAGATCCACAATATATCGTAGAGTATTTGAATAGAATTAAAAACAATGAATATAATATTTCTAAAAGAGCAACTATAGAGCTCAACATTAAAGAACATACATCGCTATTTCATAATGCTCTAAATGAGGTAACTATTAAGCAATATAAAGATCAGTATTTGATATCTGTAGAATTATATATTAATGATAATTTCGTTTGTTCATATTGGGCTGATGGGTTGATAGTAGCTACTCCTACTGGATCTACAGCTTATTCATTAAGTTGTGGTGGTCCCATATTAGAGCCTACTGCAGCTAACTTTGTAATTACTCCCATAGCTCCACATAATCTAACAAGTCGTCCTTTAGTGATACGTGATGATACAGTATTAACTTTAATTGTCAAATATCCTGATATTCCTATTTTATTGACTGCTGATGCTAATAATCATATTATTAGTGCTGGACAACAAGTTATTTTAAAAAAATCTAAAAATTATTTCCCATTGATAGAGTTTGAGGAAAATTCTTTCTATAAAGTATTAAGAAATAAACTAATGTGGGGACAAGATAATAGAAAGTAGAATTGGTAAAAGGAATAAAAATTTTTATTTTGTTGATGAATAAAATAACATTTAATTTTTTACATTTAATTTTGCATACTGATAAACAAAATTGATGGAAATTTTATATACACCAAAACAAATCAATCTACCTACTACTATATCTATTGGCACTTTTGATGGTGTGCATCGTGGACATAGATTTGTAATAGAGTATGCCAATGAATTAGCTAAAAGATATCACTATGCTAATATGATAATTACATTCGATCCACATCCACGTTTTGTGTTAGCAGAAGAAATACAAGCTCATTTTTTACTTACAACCTTAGAAGAAAAATTAGAGATATTGTCTCAAATGCCTGTAGATATAGTATATATTCAAAAATTCACTAAAGAATTTTCACAGTTGACACCAGAAGGTTTTATAAAAATATTAAAAGAAAATTTTAATATGAAAGCTTTAGTTATGGGATATGATCATAGCTTTGGTGTAAATAGATCTGGCTCTTATGAAGATATAAAAGCATTGTCATATAAATATAATTTCTTTTTATATAAATTCCAACCGTTTGTAGATGATGGCGTTTTTATTAGCTCAACAAAGATTCGCAATTTATTAATAAAAGGTTTTGTATCAGAAGCAAATAAACTTTTAGGATATAATTATTTCATTAAAGGCAGAGTGATAGAAGGTAGTAAAATAGGTCGTCAACTTGGATTTCCTACGGCAAATATTGGTGAGATAGCTGATGAAAAAATTATTCCTGGTAGTGGTGTATATATAATAAGAGCTTTTGTAGAAGATGAACAATATAGAGGTATAATGAATATTGGTTTCAGACCTACATTTCAATATTCACACAACAATATTTCTCTAGAAGCACACCTTTTCGATTTTAATAAAGATATTTATAATAAACCAATAAAAATTGAATTTCTTTTGAAAATACGTGATGAAATAAAATTTGATAGGGTAGAGGATTTAATACAACAAATTTACAAAGATAGAGAATTAGCATTGCGTTTTTTTGATCTAAATTTTTAATTTTATTAAATTTAGAAGTAGAGATTTAAAAAAATTTTTTACACTTTAATTCATTATTGATTTATGAAGAGACTTTTATAAATTAGAAGAGGTTCATTACTCATAAACCTCTTCTAATTCTGTGCTAAAAAATTTTTCTATTGTTAAAATGTTTAAAGAATTATTATGCTTTTGTATATTCTTTTGCAAAAGCTAATCCTTCCCTAAAAGCTTGAATGTTAATGTTTACAATATCATCACCTTTTTTATTAAACTGTACTCTAATAGCATCTTCTATTTCTTGCTGTTCAAAACCCAGATAATGAGCTGCAGCACCTATAAGTACCATATTAGCTGATAAAGGAGCGTTTAGTTTTTTAGCTATTTCATCAGCATTTATGAGAACATGATTTTTATATTTACGAATTTCAT
>JAGPGB010000184.1 GCA_018056215.1 Bacteroidales bacterium
TAATGAAAAAGTATTCATTGTGGAATAATGTAATTGGTTGGATAGTATTTGGCATAGCAGCATTTGTCTATTTATCTACTATCGAGCCTACCACGAGCTTTTGGGATTGTGGTGAATATATAGCTACTTCTTATAAACTACAAGTTGGGCATCCTCCTGGAGCTCCTACTTTTCAATTATTAGCTCGATTTTTTACATTATTTACTAATGATGTTACTAAGGTGGCAATGTGCGTCAACGTAATGAGTGCGCTAATGAGTGCTTTTACAATTCTCTTTTTATTTTGGACTATCACTTACTTTTCTAAAAAAATATTGATAAAAGATGATGAAAATTACAATTTGTATAATATTATCGCTGTTTTGGGAGCAGGATTAGTTGGAGCCTTGGCTTTTACTTTTACTGATTCATTCTGGTTTAATGCTGTAGAAGGCGAGGTATATGCTACCTCTTCATTTTTCACTGCTATCACATTCTGGGCAGCTACTAAATGGGAAAGAAATGCTGACGATCCTCATTCATTTAAATGGTTGATTTTCATTATTTTTTTAATTGGCTTAGCTATCGGTGTCCACTTACTAAATATACTAGCAATTCCTGCTATAGCACTGATTTATTACTATAGAAAATATAAACCTACAACCAAAAAAACTATTATTGCTTTATTAATAGGTATTGCTATTTTAGGATTACTGTTCTTGGTTATAATACCTGGTGTAGTGTGGTTTGCAGGAAAAATAGAAATATTTTTTGTTAATTCTTTGGGTTTACCGTTTAATTCTGGTACAATATTTTTCTTTATCCTTATTATTGGTGGCATTGGTTTTGCGATATGGTATACACAAAAGCATAAGATGATTTTAGCTAATTCTATATGGCTATCATTAGCATTTTTGTTAATTGGATATTCTACTTTTTTAATTTTGCCTATTAGATCTAATGCAAATACACCTATAAATGAAAATGCACCAAAAACAGCTCCAGCATTGCTAGCATACCTTAATAGAGAGCAATATGGCTCTACACCATTACTATTTGGTCCTTATTTTAATGCTCCTTATGCTCCTCGAGATCAATGGAAAGATAGAAGTCCTGTTTATGAAAAAGATGAAGAGTCAGGGAAATATGTTATTATTGATAAACGCGAAAATGCTGTTCCAGCATACGATAAACAATTTACTACATTTTTCCCACGTATGTGGAGCAATCAAGAATCATATCACGAAACTGCTTACAAAGAATGGGGAAAAATCAAAGGTGTGCCTATCAGAGTGAGTTCAGGTGGCGAAAGTCAGGTGATTTACAAACCTACTTTTATAGAAAATTTGAGATTTTTCTTTTCCTATCAAGTAGGGTTTATGTATATGAGATACTTCTTCTGGAATTTTGTTGGTCGCCAAAATGATTTACAAGGACAAGGTGATCCAATGAATGGTAATTGGGAATCTGGTATTAAATTTATCGATAAAAATAATGTCGGTGATACTGATGTATATCCTACCTATATGAAGACAAATAGAGCAAGAAATCATTATTACTTCTTGCCTCTAATATTAGGCCTTATTGGATTATTTTATCAACTCAATAAGAATAGTAAAAATACTTTTATTGTTTTTATGCTGTTTTTTATGACTGGTTTAGCTATAGTTTTATACTTAAATCAAACACCTTATCAACCTCGAGAACGTGATTATTCCTATGTAGGGTCTACCTATGCATATTCTATTTGGATTGGTCTTGGCGTACTAGCTATTGCAGATGGATTAAAAAAATTATTAAAAAAAGAAAATATTTTAGCTCCTATTGTAGCTACTTTATTGTCTTTAGTTTTAGTTCCTGCTATAATGGCTAAAGAAAACTGGGATGATCACGATAGATCTAATAGATATACTGCTAGAGATATTGCCAAAATGTATTTGGATTCTTGTGAACCAAATACTATATTTTTTACCACTGGCGATAATGATACTTTCCCTTTATGGTATGTACAAGAAGTGGAAGGGCATCGCACAGATCTCAGAGTATGCAATTTATCATTACTACAAACTGATTGGTATGGTGATCAAATGAAACGCAAAGTTTATCTCTCCGATCCTTTACCTATATCTATGGATCATAAAGCTTATCGCTCGGGTACCAGAGATATTATTTATGTTTTTGATCAAATTAAAGAACCTATTAATCTCAAAGAATATTTTGATTTGATTAATAAAGATAATAATGCCTTCGTGATAAATGACCCGCAATATGGTAGAATAGATTATTTACCAGGTAAATTATTTTATGTACCTGTAGATAAAGAAAAAGTATTAAGTCTAGGAATAATTCCCGAAAAATATAAAGATAGTATCGTAGATAGCGTTATTATTAATATTAATAGATCGGCTATTACTAAAGCACAACTATTTTTATTAGATATTATTGCACATAATGAATGGAAACGTCCAATTTATTTCTCTGTTACTAGTGGACAAGAATCTTATATGGGATTAGAAAAATATTTATTCCAAGAAGGAATGACTTATCATCTTTTGCCAATCAAAGCAAATGCAGTGGATGGATATACTGGCAGTGTAAATACTGATGCGATGTATAATAATTTCATGAATAAATTCCAATGGGGTAATATGAATGATCCTAGAGTTTATTTAGATGAAACTAATCTCAGACTGGCTAAAAATCTTCGTGGTATCGTTTCGGGACGTCTATCTACTTATTTATTATATGAAAATAAAAAAGATTCCGCTATTAAAGTACTAGATAAGGCTATGTTAGAAATGCCCGAAAATCAAGTGCCTTATGATATTTTTATTTTACCTATCATTGAAAATTACTTGAAAGCTGGTGCTATTGATAAGGCTAAACCGATTATGAAAAGAACGGCTGATGTTGCTATTGAATATCTTAACTATATTTATTCCTTACCTGATAAAAAACATAAATTATTAGATGTTGAAAAACAACAATACTTATTTATGCTTCAGTCTATTTTGAGAAATGCTGATCAATACAAATTAAACGATATAACTGATACTTATATGAAGCAATTTGAACATTTTTATCAGTTATACTCTACGAGAGGATAATTCTAATTTTAACGTAAAACAAAAAGCGGAGCCAAAGGCTCCGCTTTTTGTTTTACGTTATTTTAGATAATTTTTTTAAGCAACCATAGCTGTTTTACTTTTACCTGCTGAATACAAGTCATTAGCTTTAAGGTCGTAATACACTTTCTTTTGACCATCTACATCTCTCACACTGCGATGAATGGTAGCTAATACGATGATTTCATTACCTTTTCT
>JAGPGB010000185.1 GCA_018056215.1 Bacteroidales bacterium
ACATTTAATCAATATTTGGTACATCCCAATTAATACTTTGATCCCATTTTTTTATTATCTCTATTTGCTGTGGATATCTATATACTCTTTCTGGTAATTGGCGTTGAATAAAATTGCCAGTATCATATTTACCATTTTCATTTTTATCTGTTACCAGCAATAATTCATACTTACCTGATAATAATTCATGAATGATACTGATAGTGCTACCTTGTGAAAGATTAACTTTTTTTGTAAGTAAATCACTTTTTATTTCGATTATTCCATTCCAGGCTAATGGCTTAGTAAAATTAATAGTTAAATTAGAAATTTCATTATTAGATAATTTAGAAAATCTAATTTTATTTTCTTTGTTGTAAGTATTAGCGATAGATTCTGCTGTTTTAGCTTTTATTATTAATTCATAATCTCCATCAGTGATTTCATTCTTTATGTTATGAGTTAGAGAATAATCATCAGATAATGACAATCTGATAGTATCTTTTTCATTTTTAATCAAAAAAACAGAATCTTTATTTATCCACTTATATGGTAAAGATCCTTTAATAATCAATGAATCTGATGGTAATAATTGTCCATCATAACTTAATAATTTTAATTGTAAAACAGTATCTTGTGCAATTTTTTTAGTATTAACTAATCCTGTAAATATATTCAAAGTAGTATCTAGCCCATTATCTACTATTTTAATTTTAGTAGTATCCCATTTAGTAATAGGATTATAAATAAATAGAGTATCATTATTTGCACTCCAATTTGTATAAATATTTGAGGAACTGGGATTAATAGAAATCTGAGGATGTTCTAGTGGTTGATTAAAAATCACAATGCTATTATTTAGATTTAATCTAGGTACACTAACAACACGTTTTTTCAAAGGAAATTCTAAAAAAGTTAAAATTTCCAAATTGTTCTGTTTACAATAATTATGTAACTCAATTTTATTGCTATAAAACCCAACATGTTCTTTATTAATTTCATACATCATATTATTATTCAAATCCTCCAAAGCAAATATATACCAATCATTTGGAGGTAAATTAGAAAATAAAAAATTACCATCATTGATGTAATCTATGTACATAGGCATAGTATCCCAATTAAAATCTGATAAATTAGTTAAAATAACGATACCTTTACTCATCGGCAAATCTAATTCTGATATTATAGCTTTGCCACTAATAGAGCAGCTATCTATGCTAGTACCTGTAGAGAATGTATACGTTAACCTATTTAAAATATTCCCTTCAGTAATATCAATAATAGCTTGATTAAAAGTAATAGTATAAGTAGTATTATCTCGCAGACTGTCATTAAAGGATAAAATAACTTTTTTGCCCTGAGTAGAAATATCATACATATTATTAGGTAAGTAAGGATTAACAACTACTTTATTTTTAGTAACTGATTTTATAAATTCATCAAAAACAAAAATAATTTCTTTACTATTAAAGTTCATAGTAGAATCTGATGGAGTCGCTGCAATGAGATGAGGAGGAGTTTTATCAATAGGACCACCACTTGGCATTTCTACAGTAGCACAGCTAATAATTATTAGAGATAAAAAAAGAAAATACGCTACAGAAAATTTCATCAAAAAAAATTAAAGATTATTTATTTTTTCTTTTAATTGCATAGCGAGCTCTTCATAGCCTGGTTTACCTAATAATGCATACATATTATTTTTATATGCTTCTACGCCTGGTTGATCAAAAGGATTTATGCCAAAACAATATCCGCTCAGAGCACAAGCATATTCAAAGAAATATAATAATTTACCTAAATAATAAGCAGACATATAAGGTATAGAAATTTTAATAACTGGCACACCACCATCATGATGAGCAATAGCAGTAGCGCTCTCAGCTATTTGATTAATTTCACTTATTCGTTTATTTGCTAAAAATTCCATACCATCATCTACATCTTTAGAGCTTGGAATTGTAAGAGTATTAAATTGATTTTCTAAAGAAATTATTGTTTCAAAAAAAACTCTTAATCCATCTTGAATATATTGTCCTAAAGAATGCAAATCAGTAGTAAACATAGCAGAAACTGGCAAGATACCTAAATTATTTTTCCCTTCACTCTCGCCATATAGCTGTTTCCACCATTCAGCTAAATAAAATAAAGATGGATAAAATGAAGTAAGCATCTCTATTGGTTTACCTCTTTGATAGGCTAAATGTCTAGTAGTTACATACTGAAAAGCAACATTCTCTGACCAATCATCTATAAAAATATCTAATCTTTGACTATCAGCCCCACTAAGCAATTCGTTAATATCTATACCTGCTAAATACAAAGGTACCAAGCCCACAGGAGATAACACAGAATATCTACCTCCGACATTATCTGGTACTACAAAACTACGATAACCTTCCTCTACAGATAATTTGCGTAAAGCACCTTTTTTCTCATCAGTAATAGTAATAACTCTCTTATAATATTGCTCACCATATTTATTTTTCATTTGTTCTCTAATCAACCTAAAAGCTATTGCAGGTTCAGTAGTAGTGCCACTTTTAGAAATTACAATTGTATAATAATTAGAATTTTCTAATATTTTTAATTGTCTTTCGATATATGCAGCCTCTAAATGATGACCTAGATATACGATAGGTAATAATTCATAAGGCAAATAATAGCGTAAAGCTTCTAATATAGCTCTAGTACCCATATATGAACCACCTATTCCGATCACTACTAGTGTATCGACATTATTAATTTTAATTTCATTTTTTATTTCTTCTAAGTCACTGAAAAAATTTTTATCATTCCGCATCCTTTCTGGTAAATCTACCCATCCTAAAAACTCATTTCCTAATCCAGAACGCTCTATAATATTTTTTTGAGCATGAGAAAGATATGGCAATAATTGTTTAATGTCTTTTTCTTGTAATAATTCTTTTGCTAATGATAAATCTACTTTTACCTTATCATTCATAATTTTTTTTCAAAAATAATAAAATTAAAATATAGTTTTATAAAAAATTTTAAGATTTTTTGATTATAAATTAAATTGCACTCTTTAAAACATTGTTACTATTGATACATACACAACAATTTTGGGATATTAATAAAATGTTTAAATTAATTAATGATATATAAATTAAAATAAATTTATATTAATACTTTTCTAATTATATTTCATGAAAGAAAAATTATTAAAAAACATATTTTTAGAATTTTTCTATAAAATATTCATAAATACTTATTTTAATCAATATTTAATAAGTAAATAAATATCATTACTTAATTTAAACTTAAATAATATTATTTTGTAAAATGCTTAA
>JAGPGB010000186.1 GCA_018056215.1 Bacteroidales bacterium
AAAATTATATGAAAATTTGCACTTTCTAACAATAAACTAAAAAATCAACTATAATTTACTATTGTTAAAAAAATTATAATTTTATTTTAATAAAATTAAAGTAAATTTGCTAAAAAATAAAGAAATATGAAAATAAATCTTGTAACTGGAGCATGTGGATTTGTAGGTAGGAATATGGTTAAAAGACTGTACAATACTACTACAGATCATATTTTTATGGTTGATGATTTAAGCATTGGCATTCATCCCAGAGAATGGTTCGCAAATTATCATCCATCAGATTATAATGGATTAGAAGTTTTAGATCCTGACAAAAGAGTTTATTTTTGGAAAGGTGATTTAAGAGAATTATTATTTAATTTTCGTGAAAATCCTAAATATATTCAAGATACTTTTAAATTAGATTTTGATAGATTTTCGGATGTGTTCCATTTTGCAGCAATAGTAGGTGGACGTATGAAAATAGATGGAGATCCTATACAAGTAGGATTAGATCTATCTATTGATGCTGAGCTTTTTTATTGGGCAGTACGTAATATGCCTGATAGACTTCTGTATCCTAGTAGTAGTGCTGCATACCCTGTTGATTTGCAAACTGAGGATACTGCTTTAGCTCTTAAAGAAGAATATATAGATTTTGATTCATTACGTATCGGTGTCCCTGATATGACCTACGGTTGGTCTAAACTTACAGGAGAATTTTTAGCAAAGATAGCTGCTAAACATTATGGGCTCAATGTAGTATGTATCAGGCCATTTAGTGGTTATGGTGAAGATCAAGATCTCAGTTATCCAGTACCTGCATTAGCTGCTCGTGCTGCTGCTAAAGAAGATCCTTTTGTAGTATGGGGCACTGGCAAGCAAGCTAGAGATTTTATTCATATTGATGATATTATAGATTTTATTTTTGTTCTAATGGATAATGTGAAAGATGGCTCTGGATGGAATATCGGTTCAGGCAAACTCACATCATTTTTAGAAATAATAGACTTATTTAGTAAATTTGCTGGTTATAAACCTACTATTAAGCCGCTAATAGATAAACCTATGGGTGTTCATTCTCGCTATGCTGATATGACTAAAGTATTTTCTACTTTTAATTGGCGTCCAAAAATTAGTTTAGAAGAGGGAATGTATAGAGTTTATAAAGCACAATTAGATAAATTAAATCAAAATAAATAATTTTATGCGGATAGTTTGTTTCGGTCCTGGTCCTCAATTTAAAGGAGGACTTGCTAATTATAATACATCCTTAGCAAAAGCTTTTAGTGAATTTGACAACTCAGAAGTTCATATAGTTTCTTGGACAAATCAATATCCCAGCATCATTCCTCGTGATTTTATTGATAGAAAAAGTAGATATAATGCTATCAAAGACACTGACATCAAAGTACATTATTTGACTAATTACAATAATCCTTTTAGTTGGACAAAAACTGCTAAACTTATTAAAGATATTAATCCAGATGTAGCTATTTTTCAATGGTCTATTGCTCTGCAGGGATTACCACTGAAATACATTGTTACTTGGTTAAAAAGACATTCTAATATAAATATAATTTTTGATCTCCATTTTGTGGTGCAAAAGGAGAGTAGCTCATTAGATAAATTTTTTACTAAATTTGCTCTCAAGCATGTCCCTCATTTTATTGTTCATTCTAAAAAAACTTATGATGAGCTTTGTGATGTTTTATCTGAAAGACAACTAAATTTAGTTTCTGAATTTGACCCTAAAAATAAAAATTCACAAGTAATACATCTCTATCATCCTATCTATGATATGTTTAAGCCCAATGAAAATTTTGATGTAGAGGCTTTCAAAAAAGAGTTAGGATTACGAAAATATGTATTTCTATTTTTTGGATTTATTCGCAAATATAAAGGGTTACATAATGCCATAAAGGCTTTTGCAGAATTAGCTAAAGAGCGAAATGATGTCTCTTTACTGATAGTAGGTGAAGCTTTTTGGTCTACTTTAGATAAGAAAAAATGGACTACAAGAACCAAAAAATGGCTATTTAATATTGCTCAAAGCATTTTTAGAAAAAATACTGAAAGCGAAGATAATTATCGTCCTTTAGAATTAATATCAGAACTTGGCATACAAGACAAAGTAGTATCAGTAATAGAATATGTGCCTAATGAAGAAGTATATAAATATTTTCAGGCTAGTGATGCAATTGTTTTGTTTTATGAATATGCTACTCCCTCTGGTGTAGAATCTATGGCATATAATTTTAGAATTCCAATAATTGCTACTGCTGTTGGACATTTCCCTGAGACTATTATTGATGGTGTCAATGGCTATTTAGCAGATGCTCATGATATACATTCTATGGCTGATGCTATGAACAAAATTATTAACCAACCTATTGATAGAAATAATATAGATAAAATTGCTAAACAAAAATCTTGGCATTCTTATGCTAATGCGATTGTAAAAAATCTTTGATCTCTATTCTTTTTTCATTTATTTTGCTTAGTTTTTTTGAACTACTATAATAACTTATTCTATTTACATAGTTTTAGGTTAAACGAAGTTATTACTATCACTGAAGATTTTTCTTTTATTTTCAAAATTTTACTCTATACCTCTTCGCATCTAACCTTTTAATTATTAGATTGCCATATCGCAGCCTATTATTTCACTATATCTATTATTTTTTATAAAATCTACACTTTTAGCTATATAATCGTGCATTAATGCATCTTCATTGATAAAAGACACATTATCTCTGAAAGCAGAAAATACTTTTTCTAGAATAGGAGAAGTTTTATGAGGACGCCTTAGTTCTAATGCTTGCGCAGCATTCAATAGTTCTATTGCTAAAACTTTTTCTACATTATTATATATCTTCAAGGCTTTAGTGGCTGCATTAGCCCCCATACTCACGTGATCTTCTTGCCCTTGAGAAGATTCTATAGAATCTACTGATGATGGCGTTGCTAATTGTTTGCATTGACTCACAATAGCAGCAGCTGTATATTGTGGTATCATAAAACCTGAATTGAGACCTGGATTTGCTACCAAAAAAGAAGGTAAATTTCGTTTACCACTTATCAATTGATAGATTCGCCTTTCGGAAATATTAGCTAATTCTGATAATGCAATGCCAATGAAATCTAAAACAAGTGCAAGTGGCTCTCCATGAAAATTGCCACCAGAGAGTATTTTATTTTCATCAGGAAATATTGTTGGATTGTCAGTAGCACTCTGTATCTCAGTATTAATCACATCTCTAAAATATCTGTAAGTATCTTTGATAGCACCATGCACCTGAGGCA
>JAGPGB010000187.1 GCA_018056215.1 Bacteroidales bacterium
TTTTTTAACATTTAAATATATTCATCCTCTAGCTCTATTCCATTTAAATTTTTATTTTTGTAAAATTTTTTATTATGAATAATTATAAGATTAGTGGCAATATTGTTGATATTTTCAATAATGAGATATATAAAGGTATTATTGAAATTAAAAATGGTAAAATTAAAAATATCGTTAAATGTAATGATGTCGATTGTGATAATTTTATTTTACCAGGATTGATAGATGCGCATGTACATATAGAAAGTTCATTAGTAGCTCCGTCATATTTCGCTGCTGAAGCTGTAAAACATGGTACTGTAGGCATAGTAGCTGATCCTCATGAAATAGCAAATGTGATGGGCGTGAAAGGTATAAATTTTATGATAAAAAATGGTAAAAACGTTCCATTTCACTTCTTTTTTGCTGCTCCTAGCTGTGTACCTGCTACACCTTTTGAGAGCTCTGGTGCTATCATCAATGCTGATGAAATTAAAAAATTACTAAATAAACGCGAGATTTATGCTTTAGCAGAAATGATGAATTTCCCAGGAGTAATAAATGGAGATGATGAAGTGATGAAAAAAATAAATGCAGCTATTGATAAATCGAAACCTATTGATGGACATGCTCCTTTGTTATCTGGAAATGACTTAGAAAAATATGTTGACGCAGGCATCTCTACAGATCATGAATGTACAAATATCGATGAAGCTCGTGAAAAATTAAAACTTGGTATGAAAATACTCATACGCGAGGGTTCAGCTGCTAAAGATTTCGATGCTCTTTGGCCACTACTTCTAGAAAATCCAGATAAATTGATGTTTTGCACTGATGACCTTCATCCAGATCATTTTATTAAAGGACATATTAATAAAATTGTAAAGAAAGCTATTGCTAATGGTGTAGATCCTATTACTGCTATTAAAGTTGCTAGCTTGAATGCTGTCATGCATTATCATCTCCCTGTAGGACTTTTGCGTATAAATGATCCAGCTGACATGATAGTCATCGATAATTTTGAAAATTTTAATATATTAAAAACTTTTATTAATGGTAAATTAGTTTATGATAATGGAAAAGTCAATTTCGAACCGCAAGTAAAAAAATTAGTCAATAATTTTATTATTAACAAAATTATAGTAGATGATTTAAAAATAAAAGCTAACACTGATAAAATACAGGTTATAAAAGCCCTTGATGGTTCATTGCTTACAGAAAAATTAATAACTAATGTTAGTAAAGACAATGATGGATTTGCTATCGCGGATCAGCAAAGAGATATCTTAAAAATTATTGTTTTAAATAGATATACTAAAGGTGCTAAACCGTCAATAGGTTTTATTAATGGATTTAACTTAAAAAATTGTGCTATTGGTTCTTCTGTAGCTCATGATAGCCATAATATCGTGGTTGTTGGAACTGATGATGCATTGATACTACAAGCTATTGAATTAATTCAAAAAAATAAAGGTGGTATTGCATTTGTGAGTAATGACAAATCATATATTTTACCACTTCCTATTGCCGGTATTATGTCTAATACTGAAGTAAGCAAAGCTGCTAAGGATTATGAAATTTTAAATAATTATGCTGCTGAGCATGGTTGTCAAATGCTTAGTCCGTTTATGACTTTAGCTTTTATGTCTTTATTAGTGATTCCTCATTTGAAATTATCAGATTTAGGCCTTTTCGATGTAGATACTTTTAGTTTTACAACTTTATTTGTTTGATTTTGAAAATTTTATAATGAAATATTTAAGAAAAATATTTATTATCGTATTTTTTTTATGTTTTAAAAACTTTTTAACAGGACAAATTAATTATTTTGAAAATAATTCTATTTTTTTAGCAGAAGCTCAATATAATGGTTATATCAAACTTTTCCCTAATATAGAACTACAAAAAGACACTGCTCATAAATGGATCAAAAGAAAATTATTTGAAGAAAATTTAATTTCTATAAATGATTCAATAGCTAAAATTTCTATTAATCCCTTTCTAGATCTATCTATTGGTGTAGACAATGGTCATCAAACCCAAATAAATTTCATTAATACTAGAGGTATAACTTTTTTAGCTCAAATTGGTAAAAACTTATATCTTTCTAGTGAATTTTATGAAAATCAAGCTTTTTTACCTGAATATTATAATCTATTAATTGATTCTGTTAAGTTTTTACCTGGAAATAATTGGGTAAAAGACTATAGAGAAAGAGGGATAGATTATGGACTAGCGATGGGACGTATACAATGGCAAGCAACAGATTGGATGACTTTAGAAACAGGCTTTAACACAATTAATTTGGGTAATGGATATAGAAACTTGATCCTCAGTAATGATGCGCGCCCATATCCATATTTGCATATGGTATTTAATTATAAGAAAAAGATTTTATTAGGCAATGTAACTGGTATAGCATATCATAATAGTCAGATAATAGATAATGTTAATGATAATCTCAAAAACATTTTTTCTGTCAATTATCTTACATTTTATCCTTTAGAGACATTATCAATTTCATTGATAGATTTAACGATTTTTCATCCTTCGAATGGATATTTACGCTTCTCACCATATACCTTTATTTTTGTTCCAGAAATACGATCTTTTTTATTACGAAAAAAACCTTCTTGGTCTTTGCCTGGATGTGCTTTTAATATAGAGTTACCGAATAATAAAATTTATTATCAATGCACATTTAATATTGACGATGTAATAGCTAATAATTTTAAACAAAATTTTGCTTATCAGCTTGGCTTTTGTAGCAATATTAATCTATCAGATACTACATTCTTATTAAGTATTAGAGCTGAGTACAATTCTGTAGGAGAGCACGCAATGGATAATAAATATCCAACTACTTATCCTATACATTTATACCAACCTCTAGGCATGTGGCAAGGTGAAAATTTTAATGAATTAATCTTGCAATTAAATCTTTTAATACAAAATAATTTATTGCAAATATTCACATCTTATCAAAATATTAAACCTAATGATATAAACATTACTAATAAACTTGGTAATATTAATAGCATCTATACAAGTATCTCATATACATATTTAATAAATAAAATTGCTGGATTTGGTGCTTTTATTGAGCTGTCTGATAGAATAGCTCTGAATAATGATTTTTATAATAAAAATTCTCTTGGCTTTAAGTGTGGTATCAAATATTTATTCAGAGATAAATCCTTAAATAGATGGCATTTATGAAATTGTAATTATATAAATCTATTTATTACGGCTATTATGCTTTAATAAAAATTCAATTTTACCAATAATTATAATCTTA
>JAGPGB010000188.1 GCA_018056215.1 Bacteroidales bacterium
CATTATATCAAAAAAATATTCCAGAAGCTGTAATAGATAGATTTCTTGATAAATATGATAAAGAATTTTTTAAATTAAAAATCAAAGAATATTTAAAAAAGCATAAAGTAGAAATAAGTAATTTATCATATGCAGAAAAAATATACTGGGCAAAGCATTTACAGCAAAAGGGTTATGATATAGAAATAATTAATGAATTGATATTTAGTTAAATAAAAGAGAATAATTTATTAGTTATTTATTAATTATTTTATTTCAATTTTTCTTTTAATTTCGCATAATAAACTATAGTAATGTTAAAAAGAAAATTTATTTTACTAATTTTTTTGATGAATATTTTATTTGTTTTTTTAGAAAATAATGTCTATGCTCAACGTATACTTTGGTATGGAGAATTTTCTTATGAAAAAAATTGGAATAAAGTAGTAAATGAAGATAGTATTTTAAATCTATGGTATAGTGAAATCAGCCAAACTAATAAAGAATATACTTTCCCAGAAAAGATTTCTTTAAAAATAGAAATGACTGTTTGGAATATCAATGATAGCATAACTGCATTTACTTGTGTTTTAAAAAATTTAAATTTAGTTCCTGGAATTTACTATCGCAACATTAGAATAGATGAGATATACGAACCATATAAAGCATCAGTTTTTTTCACTGCTAAAAATACTATAAATCAGCTGTCAGAATCCTGTAGCAGTATATTAACAAATAAATTAGGGTATTATTATGCTGACACATGTTATTATGATTTCAGTTTTACTGATAATATAAAGTATTTTTCTTTAGATAGCTTGATTTTATTAGTTAATGAAAACATAAATAGTAAATTAGACTATTATAAAAAGCTAATTAATAATTATTATGAATTCAATATATTTTATGAAAGATCATTAAAATACATTGATACCTTGATATCAGATAATCCAAGACTATTACTTTTCCATAAATATGAACTAGATGAGATAGATAAAAAAATCCAAGACATAGGAAAAATGCATCTCGTAGAAGAGCTGAAACTTTATAATAATGATCCTATAGATTTCATCAGTAAATATGACAATTTAAAAAATAAATTATTCCAAAAACAAAAAGAATTGAATGATAAAATAGAGCATATAGACAGTCTTTTGATATTAGAATCCGATAAATTTTTTAAAGAAAATAAAAAACAAGAAAGTTTAGAAAATATAAATTACGCATTGCAATATAATCCAAATTCTTTTATTGCATGGAATGCATATATAAAATTTTATTTAAAAAATAGAACTTTAGACACTACTTTGTTAAAAACTGTTGAATTCATTAATAAATTTCAAAATATAAAATATGCTGATTTACCTAAATATTTGCAAGCTACAATAGACACTGTGTGGAATGCAAGTATAGAAGAGATAGATTACTTATTCACAAAAGAAGAATACAACAATGCGATAAATATTTTAGAACAATTAAAATTAATCAATGATAGGATATCATATGGCAAAACTGAACAATTAGATATTTATTTAACAAAAAATTATTATAAATTATTCGAAAATTTCATAACAATATTTAATAAATCCATAGAAAAAGGATTTGATAATATTGCTTTGCATATATTATTAGAAGCTCAAAATTTTGCTAACAATAATAGTAAATATATATCGGTAAATGATATCTTAGAAGAAAAAAAGAATGTTTTTTTACAAATTTTATCAAAAGGAATTGAAGATCTCTTAGAACGAGAAGCCTGGGAAGAAGCAGTAGAACAAATTATCATGATAGATACATTATACAAAAATCCTATTTTCGCCCAAGATTCTGCATTATTAATTAATTATAAAAATGAAAATTTAAATAAATTAACTGACAATATAATTGCTAAATGCAGCAATTACAGAGTAAACGTAGACAATAGAAAAATAAAAAAATCATATGAATATTTAGAAACTTTAAAAAATAAATTTGGTATTAACCCACAAACAAATAAATTTTCAAATTGTTATATTAAATACCAAAATGTTATTTTAAAAGAATTAATTGATCAATACTCTAAAAAAGAAATAGTTGGTAGCAGAAGGCACAAAAGCATTAAGATTTCATATTTATCTCCCACTCTATCAGATGCTATAAAACTACTATATCTTTCTGAAATAACTAGTAATGCGTTACCTGATACATTAAAATCATTATCTACGACAACTGTTTGCAATTATTTAGAAAAAACAGCTAATTCAAAATATATAATTTTAAAAGAAGATTCATTTATCTATTTACATAGTTTAGCTCATTGTCCGCAATTTATATATGAGCAATACAAAAATAAAATCGTAGATACATGTGAAGGAGTGAAAAATAAATATCAAAAATATTTAGCAATAGCTAAATATTATTACAATCTAGATAGTCTCTATCAAGCAAAAGACTTTATAATAAAAGCCAAAAATATTTGGTTAAATACTCTATGCGAAATAGATCCTTTAGATTTAGTAAATTTAGAAAAGTCCATAGAACTACAATTAAGTTTTAAACATTCAATGGACAGCTGGCAAGCAATGTATAAAATGGCTACAGATACCATATACATTCAATATCAGAAATTAAAATTTCAATATAATGCATTGCCAGACAGTCTAAAAAACAAAAATAATTTATCTAGTAGTAGGCTTATATTTTTCTCAACTATGCAGAGTGATTCATTAGTGAAACTATCCAATTTATTAGCAAATGGTGACTATCTAAGTGAAAGTTTAGAAATTTTAAAAATATTGAAAAACAGGAATTATAACTCTAAATATCTCAATAACATACAAACCATTCTAGGTAGAGACTTTGCTAGTTCAGACATTAAAACAGGTACAGCTACAGACTATAGTAGATATGTACCAAATGAAGATTTTTATAAAGCATTTATTAAGGCATACAATAACACAATAAAGAAAAATAAAAAGAACTAAGTGGAGCCGGAGGGAGTCGAACCCTCGTCCAAGCAGCCAGCAAAATAGTCATCTACATGCTTAGCCTATCTATTAAATCTTGGAAATTAATTAGGGGATAAGCTCCCATTAATTTCCACAGCTACAAGATACCATTAAAAGATTGTAGCCAGTCTTTTAATGGACTCAGTATTTATGATACCAGATCCCAGTCGCCACTGAGTATAGCTACTGGGGAGGCAATTAGCACTTAATCAATTCGGATTAAGCAGCTAATGCAACAGAATAATTGTTGCCATTTATTCGATTGGAATGATGATTAACGAGGTAACACTCCATCCTCGGCATGC
>JAGPGB010000189.1 GCA_018056215.1 Bacteroidales bacterium
AAATAACGATTTACCTTCGGCTAGGAATTCACTAATTAATAGTATTGATGATCTTGCAAAAATTTTTTTTATAAATATTTATTTTTTTCTAAATTTTATTAAGTTTTATAAAGAAAGACTCGAAAAAAATAAAGAAAAATTTTTTCCTTCTGAGGATGATATTAATCCTAATACTGCCATTATTGATAATGTTTTTATTAATGATTTATTACATAATGAAAATTTAAAAAGTGGTCTTAGTAATTTATCTTTAGACTTTCCTAATGAAAGTGATTTATTCTGGGATGTATACAAAAAAATCAAAGATTGGTATCTTTATCAAAATTTTATTTCTAAAAATAGTTATTCATTAGAAGATTATCAAAAATTTTATTCGAAATTTTTTAAGCAATTTATTGCTTTTCATCCATTGCTAAAATCTTATTTAGAATCTGGTAATATCTCATGGAGTGATGATCAGAATACTATGGCTTTGATTACTTATATGTGGATAAAAAATTATAATCCTCAGAATAGCGAATCTCAAATACCTCCACAACCATTTAAACCAATAAAAAACATCGGTGATGAAGACGATAAAGAATTTGTAAAAACACTTTTTGATAATACTATTCTAAACAAAAACAAATGGGATGAAGAGATTCAAAAACATGCTCAAAATTGGGAATTACAACGTTTAAATCTTTTAGACCGTTACATTATTCATCAAGCTATGACAGAGATCGTTTATTGTCCTACTATTCCTATTAAAACTTCCATAGATGAATACATAGAGATTGCTATTCAATTTTGTACCGAAAAAAGCCATATTTTCATTAATGGTCTTTTGCAAGCTATCATAGATGATTATAATAAACAAGGCTTAATTAATAAAACTGGTAGAGGATTAATTACTAATTAATCTTTTATGAACAAAAAAGAATCTTTATTTAATATTTTGACAATTTTTGACAAAATAAATCCTAATCCTCGAACAGAATTAATGTATAAAGATGAATATCAGCTGACGGTAGCTGTCATTCTCAGTGCTCAATGTACTGATAAAAGAGTAAATATAATTACAAAAAATTTTTTTAAGAAATTTCCAGACTTTAAAACTTTGTCATCAGCAAATATTGATGAAATATTTGAATTGATAAAATCATGCTCATATCCTAATAACAAAGCTAAATATTTAAAATCACTAGCAGATGAATTGGTGGAGAAATATAATGGTATTTTACCCGATAATTATGAAAAATTACTTACTCTATCTGGTATAGGACCTAAAACTGCAAAAGTTATTTTAAATGTTTTATATGATGCTCCTACTATACCTGTAGATACTCATGTAAGACGTGTAGCTACCAGATTAGGTTTCGCAAAAGAAAAAGATACTCCATTAAAAATTGAAAAAATACTATTGGAATTAGCTCCATCAGAATATGTTAATCGAATACATCACTGGTTTATCTTACATGGCAGATATGTGTGTACAGCTAAATCTCCCAAATGTATTAATTGTCCGATTTCTAAATATTGTGATTATTTTATAAAAAATTTCTCGTAAATTTGTAAAAATTATTATGTTATGAAATATTTGTTAGTAACTTTTTTTAGTTTTATTACTATCTTAGTTTTCAGTCAGATACCTAATGGATATTATGATAATGCTGAAGGTAAATATGGACAAGAGCTTAGAGTAGCTTTATATAATATTATCAAAACAAATGTAACATCTATTAGCTACAGTGAGTTATGGGATGCATATCCTAGAACTGATAAGAAATCTAATGGTAAAGTATGGGACATTTATAGTGATATTCCTAATGGTACACCACCATATGAGTTTACATTTATCACAGATCAGTGTGGTAACTATTCTGGAGAAGGTGATTGCTATAATAGAGAACACACCGTACCAGCTAGCTGGTTTAATGATGCCTCTCCCATGTATAGTGATCTTTTTCATGTTTTGCCTACAGATGGTTATGTGAATAATCGACGTAGTAATTATCCCTATGGCAAAGTAGGAAATGCTAGCTGGACATCTCTGAATGGTAGTAAACTTGGTAGTTCTGCTACAAGTGGATATTCTGGCACTGTCTTTGAACCCATAGATTCTTTCAAAGGAGATATAGCGCGCATCTATTTCTATATGTCTACTAGATATATGGACAAAATTGCTAATTGGGATGGTGCAAGTTTCCAAAATAGTGATTTATCTTCTTGGGCAAAAAATCTATTCCTGCAATGGCATCAGCTCGATCCTGTTAGTAGTAAAGAAAGAAAAAGAAATGATTCTGTCTATGTAATCCAGCATAATAGAAATCCTTTTGTAGACCATCCTGAATGGGTTAATGACATCTGGGGGCCTACAGCTACTATAAATAATTACGATTTTGTTACTTATTTATATACTACTAATGATGCTATAAATGTTAATTTTGTTAATACTTTTGATAATTTAACAATCAAATTATTCTCTATACAAGGCCAACTAATTTACGATGCAGCATTAAACAATTCGAATAACCTCATCATTCCTATAACTTTCAATCAAGGAGTATACATTCTGACCATTTATAATGACCAAAATATTTATACCGAAAAAATCGTAATTGAATAAATGCCATTAGTTTATTATAATAAGATTTCTCATGGACTAGAATTGGGTATTTGGCATATCACCGAGACTGTAGATGAATTATTAAAATATTTATATTTGAATGAAGAAGAGTTTGCTATGCTTAATTCATTTAAAAGTGAAAAAAGAAAAAAACAATGGATGAGTTATAGAGCATTGATCAGATCTATAGTACAAGCAGACTTTATTTATCGTATATATTATGATGAAAATAATAAACCTTATTTAGTAAATCCTCCTAGATCTATTAGTGTGAGCCACACAGATAATTACTCTGCAGTTTTGATAAATGAAAATGTTAATGAGATTAGAGGTTTAGATGTAGAGAGGTTCTCCGAAAAAGCTTTTAGAAATAAAAGCAAATTTCTAACTGATGAAGAAATAGATTTATTACCTATTGATAATTTGTATTTTTATAGCACTCTATTCTGGTCTGCTAAAGAATCTGTTTACAAAAAATCTAATATCCCTAATATTTTTCTAAAATCAAATATTAAAATAGAAAATATAGATTTCGAAAATAATATTATTAATGCAGAATTACTTTATAAAGATATCATTGTAAAAATAAATGTTTTTTGGTCTATTTATGATTCTATGGTAGTAACTTATACTGACTGAGAAATTGGAGACTGGGAGAC
>JAGPGB010000190.1 GCA_018056215.1 Bacteroidales bacterium
CAGATGATTTCAAGCCTGCAATTATGGAGGCTATAAATATGCATAACAAAGAAATAGAAGAAATCATTAAGGATAAAACTGAGCCGACTTTCGAAAATTGTATTGTTAGATTAGATAACTCTGGCGAAAAACTTAATGAGATAGCTCTAATACTTTCTAACTTGATAGAGGCTAACTATAATGATACATTAGAACAAGTGGCACAAGAAATTTTTCCACTATTATCCAAACATAATGATGAAATATTATTAAATGATAAACTTTTTAAGAAGATAAAATATCTTTATGATAATATTAATAATTTAGGATTAAATGATGAACAAAAACGAACATTGGAATTATATTATAGAGATTTTGTAAGAGCTGGTGCTCAATTAAATGATGCTGACAAGCAAAAGCTTAAAGATATTAATCAAAGATTATCAGTATTGACACTTAATTTTGGAATGAATGTACAGAAAGATAATAATAATAATGTCTTGATAATAAGTAATAAAGAAGAATTAAATGGAATGCCAGAAAGCCTCATAGCTACTGGCGAAAAAATTGCTAATGAGCGTAATATGCCAGGCAAATGGGTGTATACTACTGATAAAGCTGTAATGATTCCTTTTTTACAATATTGTCCTAATCGTGAATTGAGAAAAAAACTATATGATATGTATTTGATGCGTGGAGACAATGATAATGAAAATGATAATAAAAAATTAATTAAGGAAATTCTAAATTTACGTTTACAAAAGGCTAATTTATTGGGGTATAAAACATATGCAGATTATGTTTTAGAAGATAGAATGGCTAAAAATCCAACTAATGTTTTTAATTTACTTGATCAAATATGGAACCCTAGCATTGCAAAAGCTAAAGTGGAACGTGATGAAATGCAAAAAATTATTAATAATGAAGGTGATACATTTAAATTACAATATTATGATTGGTGGTATTATGCAGAAAAAATTCGTAATAAAAAATATGCTTTAGATGAAAATAATTTAAAACCTTATTTTAGCTTAAATGTGGTTAGAGATGCTGTTTTCACTTTATCTAATAAATTATATGGGATTACTTTTAAAAAATTAAATGATATATCTGTTTATAATCCTGAGGTAGAAGTTTATGAAGTAATAGATAATGATGGTTCACACCTTGCTATTTTATATTTAGATTATTATACTCGAAATAATAAACAAGGTGGGGCATGGACTACTAGTTTCAGAGATCAATACCGTAAAGATAATAAAAATATTACTCCATTAGTGAGTATTGTATTTAACTTTCCTCAACCTGTTGGCAATGATCCTAGTTTATTATCTATGGATGATGTAGAAACTTTTTTCCATGAATTTGGGCATGCTTTACATGGTTTCTTTTCTGATGTTACTTATAAAAGGTTATCTGGTTATGTGCCAAGAGATTTTGTAGAATTACCATCTCAGATATTAGAGCATTGGGCCTTTGAGCCACAAATGTTAAAACTTTATGCTAAACATTATAAAACAGGAGAGTTAATACCAGATAGTTTAATTGAAAAAATTAAAAATTCAAAATATTTCAATCAAGGATTTGCTAAAACTGAATTTTTAGCAGCTGCATACTTAGATATGGATTATCATATTTTAACAGAAATTAATGATTTAGATGTAAGAACTTTTGAACAAAAGTCTATGGACAAAATTGGTTTGATTCCAGAAATAAAACCTCGTTATCGTTCTACCTATTTTAATCATATTTTCTCTGGTGGATATTCAGCTGGTTATTATTGCTATCTGTGGAGTGAAGTACTAGATTGTGATGCATATCATGCTTTTTTAGAAACAGGTGATATTTTTAATAAGGATGTTGCCAATAAATTTAGACAAACTATTTTGGCTCCTGGTGGTAAAAAAGATGCAGAGCAAATGTATCTTGATTTCCGTGGTAAAGAACCTGATATTAAATATTTACTGGAAGATCTAGGATTTATTCAAAAATAATTTAATATTATTTTTTAAAACTTACAATATATGTCTAAGAAAAATATATTTATTACAAAAACTGATAATAGTAATGGTAAAAAAATATATTTAATTCAGTGGCATATAACTGACTACAAAGCTGCTATAATTTTGCAAAATCATCTTGTCACTAGAATAGTTCAGCAGCCATATTTGAGTTTAATCATTAAAAATACAATAGTAGATTTCCCAATATTTTCATTTTTTTATAATGATGATGAATATTTCCTCTTGTCAAATTATGTGGATAATAAATATTTGCATCAAGATTTTAAAGGTATAGATTTTTTTATTATACCTAATAATGACATAGATTATGATAGTTGGAATGAATTTTATTATATCTTAAAAAATATTAATTCAATATCAGGGATTTATATAGGTAATGAAAAAACTATTGATTTTATTAATCAAGTAAAAGATCAAATGCAATTAAATAAAATATCTGTATAGCTAAATGTAAAGAGTTGTTAAATAAAGTTTATATTTTTTTAATGAGGGGATATTAAACATTAGACATTTTTTTAATTTTTAGAATTGAAATTTGAAAAATTATTATTCCTATTTTATTATCATTATTAAGATTGTTTAGCATTTTTATCCAATTGAAATAAATATTATAATTTTGACTAAAAATAAAAAAATGAAAAAAATATTGTATTTAAATTTGGTTTTGTTATTGTTTATTTCATGTAAAGCACAAAAGATAATAGAAATGGAACAGAATAGTAAAGAGATAATAAAATCTACTACTATGGAAATAGCTGATTATAAACCTTTTTATAAGATAGAAAATGTGTGGATAGAAAACGATATTTTGAAAATTAAAATTTCTTTTATGGGGAATAAAAATATACCAGAATTTACTTTAATTTGGAATGGAGCATTGATGAAATCACTACCTCCAAAAGCAGTTTTAGTTTTACAGCCAAATAGTAACGCTATACCAACGGGTAAAAAGCAAGTAAACATGACACTGTCTTTTGACTTGAACCCTTTAAAAGAGACTAACTATAATGAAATAGTACTTTTAATAAAAGATTATAGTACACAATTGCATTATAAACCAATAAAAAATTAATTAAATATTTTTTTATTGAAATTATTTTTATAAATTTGCAAAAATTTTACGGAGAGATGGGTGAGCGGCTGAAACCAGCAGTTTGCTAAACTGCGATACTCGTCAAAGGGTATCGGGGGTTCGAATCCCCCTCTCTCCGCTTTTTTTATCAAAAAAAGTTATAATCATTTTTTATCCA